>NZ_JBEOMB010000042.1:0-36478 GCF_046000175.1 Rhodoplanes sp. SY1 | reverse complement strand
GGCTCGGGGTCCATTTCAGACGTGCCGGACAGCGAGTCCGAGACCGAGGTGAGCTCGTCGAGCGACACGCCGCCCCGCTCTTGTCGGCATCGAGGGTGCCGTAGAGGGCTTTCACAAGCTCGGCGGAGGTGGAGGAGGAGATCGAGCTGACGCTCATGGACCGTGTCCTTGCTGACTGGAATGCCGGGCGGGCGGCACGCGCGGCGGGCGGCAGGCCAGTGCCGACGATGACGAAGAACCCTCGCAGGGCCTCGTTGATGGGGCGTAAATAATTGAAAACGATATTGTTTCTGGAATGTTGCGAGACAGCTTCGCAGCCGTCCGACGGTTCTCGCGGCGAAGCGGATCGGGCGGCGAGCCGGGGCTTTTGCGACGGTGAGGGCCGCTGTCACGGGCGCCGCGCGGCAACAAAAAAAGGGGGGCGCGAGGCCCCCCTGAAGGATCGGTTCGTTGCGTCGTCTCGGTCGTGGGATCAGGTGGAGGTCTCGGATTCGGTGCGGGACTGGTCTTCGGCGACCGTGCTGGATTCGCTCGTCTCGCCCGCGTCGCGAGCCGCGGTCGCCGGCGTAGACGCGCTCGTCTCGGCCGAGCTGTCGTCCGCCGCCGTGTCGGTCGAGCCGTCGTCGGACGCGGCCGTGGCCTCCGTGGTCTCGTCGCTCGCCGTGGATGCAGTGTCCTCGGAGGCCGTGGCCGTCGTCGTCTCGGCCTCCGCGGTCGTCGCCGACGTCTCGGTGTCGTCGTAGGCGGTCTGCTCGTTCGGGCTCACGGCGCCGTCGCCATTGGTGTCGGCTGGGTCCTCGATCGCGGCGACCCGCGGTCCCTCGGGGCCGCCCGCTCCGCCCGGCCCGCCGGGGCCGCGCGGTCCGTCGCGCGGTTCGGGCGGCGGTGGGGGCGGGGGCTCGGCGGCTTCGCTGCGCGTCGGCGACCCGGTCTGCTGCAGGCGGATCTCCTGGAGGCCGAGGAGCTGGCTGCGCATCTCCGACGACAGGCTCTCGAAGGCCGACTTCACCTCCGCCTTCGACAGGAGCGCGTCGCCGTCCGTGTCGGCCGAGCGGAACAGCTCCGCGACCTCGGTCGACGACGTTCGGCCGGCGCGCGACGTCGCCGCGGACTGAAGCTCGTCCTTGCTGACGCCGCCGCTGCGGTCGCGATCGAGACGGGCATAGAGCTGCTCGAGCAGCGCGCTCGACGACGTCGAGACGGAATTGACGCTCATGGAGGGTCGCCTCTGCTGCCTGGAGGGTCGGCGCGCGACGGGCGCCGGAGCGCGGCAGGCGGAGTGAATTTTCAGGCGCAGAATTACACGACCGGCTTGTCGGGCCGTGAAGTCGGCCCCGCGGTTTCCCGGTGTCGCGGTAACGAACCGAAAAGCATGCCGGCGTGCCGCCCGGACCGTCCTGCGCGCCGTCGAGGCGACAATCGCGGCGTGTCCTGCACTGCGGCACATGTCGCGGCGGTTGGGCCGTACCCCCTTGTCGGTTAATTCGTTTCGCGGCTTCGCAGCCGCCGCAGGCCGCCGCCGCGGCAGCAATTTCACTCGAATATCCGAACGATCTGCAGCTCCGCGAACAACTCGTTGATTTTCATCGCCAATCGCGCGTCGCTAAGGTTTGTGCGGAGATTTCGTCGCATTCGTCCCATCTTGAGATCATTTTCACCTGGAAAACCCGTCTATCCCGTTCAGGTCCGCGCAAAGCGTCTCGCCAAGCTCCGCTCGTCCGATCGAACCGGCGCGCCTACAGTCGTGACGTTCAACGGCTCGCGGAGCGTGTCATGGCCTCCTCCTACCCGGCAGCGACGATCGCGCTCGACGTGACGACCGTGTTCGTCATCGCCACCTGCATCTGTGCGCTGCTCGGCCTGTTCCTGCTCAGCGTGTGGCGGCAGGAGCGCATTCGGGCGCTCGCCTGGTGGGGCGCGGCCTATCTGCTCGGTGGCTTCTCGGTGGCGCTGTGGAGCCTCGACGGCAGCGGCCTGCCGATCCCGCGCAGCATCCCGAACGCGCTTCTGTTCCTCGCCTGCGGCCTGATCTGGAGCGCCGCGCGGGTGTTCCACGGCCGGCGCGTGATGTGGCCGGGCCTGTCGGCCGGCGCCGTCGTGTGGCTCGGCCTGACCCTGGTGCCGGGTCTGATGGAGCCCGCGTCGCACCGGGTGATCGTCAGCTCGGTGATCATCTCGGTCTACGCCTTCCTGACCGCCTTCGAGCTGTGGCGCGAGCGCCGCAAGGCTCTGCTGCAGCGCTGGCCGGCCCTGTTCGTGCCGCTGCTGCACGGGCTCGTCTTCCTCGCCCCGGTGCCGCTCGCCTCGATGATGCCGGACGATGCCGGCCTCTTCAGTCTCGCCACCGGCTGGTTCGCCGTGTTCGCGCTCGAGGCGATCCTCTACGTCATCGGCACCGCCTTCATCGTGATGACGCTGAGCAAGGACCAGGTGGTGCGGCTGCAACGCAGCGCCGCCTCGCTCGATCCGCTCACTGGGCTGTTCAACCGCCGCGCCTTCTTCGAGGGGGCGCCGCAGCTCGAGGCCGCGCAGGCCCGCAAGCGCGAGCCGCTCGCCGCGCTGGTGTTCGATCTCGATCACTTCAAGTCGATCAACGATCGCCACGGCCATTTCGTCGGCGACGAGGTGCTGAAGCTGTTCGCCGGCGTCATCGGCACCAGCCTGCGGGCGACCGACCTGATCGCGCGGTTCGGCGGCGAGGAGTTCGTGGTGCTGCTGCCGGGCGGTGCCGACGAGGCGGCGATCGCGGCCGAGCGCGTGCGCGGCGCCTTCGAGGAGGCGGGCCGCGTCGTCGGAACGCACGTGATCGGCGCGACCGTGAGCGTCGGACTCGCCGCCGGCGACCCGGCGACCGGCGTCTCGGTGCTGCTGATGGAGGCCGACGCGGCGCTCTACCGGGCCAAGGCGCTGGGGCGCAATCGGGTGGTCCGCGCGCTGCCGGGCGAGGCCGTGCTGGCCGCCGCCGAGACGGCCCCGGATCTGCCGCCCGTCGTGGTCGCCGGCATCGGCACCTCGCAGGCCGATTCCGGAGCCTGGGAGGAGGCGCAGGCCGTCATCTCCTGGATCGCCCATCCCGAAGGCGAGGCGTCAGTGCCCGCCACGGCGTGATCAGTTCACATCCTCTCGGCATCCTCGCCCGTCTCTCCTCCGGGCCGAGGTTTTGGGGACGAAGGCCGGCCCGGGCAGGGGGCCGGCCTTCGGCTTTTCGGGGGAGGTTCGTCGAGAGCCGGCCGGCGTTCGGTGCCGTCACGTCCCGATCTTGCCGCCGCCGCGGCGCGTGATGGCGACGACCGAGGGGCGCGGCGGCATGGCCGGCGAGAAGTCCGGCCAGCGGGTCGCCGGCGCCTCGAAGGTCGCGGGGGGAGCGTTCGGATCGCTCTCGTCGGATTCGCCGGGATGCTGGACGGCGACGAACAGGGTCTCGTCGTCCGGGCCGAACACCGGGCCGCACATCTCGGCCCCGACGGGGCAGCGGTAGAACAGCTTTCCGGCGCCGCGCAGCGGCCCTTCGGTCTCCAGCGCCCAGACGCCGTCGGCCCGGCCGGTGCGACGCGCCGAGTTGCCGTCGGTGGCGATCCACAGCCGGCCCATGTGGTCGACCGCGCAGTTGTCCGGCATGCCGAACCAGCCGTCACGGCTGGTCGCCGGGTGGAACGTGGCGCCGACCGCCGCGATCGCCGGGTCGCCGCAGCGCACCAGGATGTCCCAGGTGAACCGCGCCGCCGCGTGGTCGCCGTCCGGCGGCGTCATCTCGACGATGTGGCCGAACGGGTTGGCGCCGCGCGGATTGGCCGTGTCGGTGTCGTCCGGCTTGCGCCGCGTGTTGTTGGTCAGCATCACGAAGACCTTGCCGGTCTTCGGATCGACCTCGACGTCCTCGGGCCGGTCCATCCGGGTGGCGCCGAGCAGGTCGGCGGCGCGGCGCGCCTCGATCACCACGTCGGCCTGGCTGGCGAAGCCGTTCGCCGCCGTGAGCGGCCCTTCGCCGTGGACGAGCGGCAGCCAGTCCACGGTGCCGTCGGTGTTGTAGCGGGCGACCGACAGGGTGCCCTCGTCGAGCAGGTCGCGGTTGGCGGCGGCGTCGCCGGGCACGTGAGCGCGCGCCGTGACGAAGCGGTAGACGCGCTCGAACACCTCGTCGTCGCCCGTGTAGACGACGACGCGGCCGTCGCGGTTGACCTGCACGAAGGCCCCCTCGTGCTTGAAGCGGCCGAGCGCGGTGCGCTTCCGCGGCGTCGAGGCCGGGTCGAACGGGTCGATCTCGACGATCCAGCCGAAGCGGTTGGCCTCGTTAGGCTCGCGGCCGACGTCGAAGCGCTCGTGGAAGCGGCTCCAGCCGACCCAGTTGCCGGGCACGCCGACGCGCGCATGGCTCCGCGCCTCCGCATGGCCCTCGGGGAGCGTGCCGCCGAAATACCCGTGAAAATTCTCCTCGCAGGTGAGCCAGGTGCCCCACGGGGTGACGCCGCCGGCGCAGTTGTTGATGGTGCCCAGCACGCGCCGGCCGGACGGGTCGGCGCTCGTCCGCAGGCGCGGATGGCCGGCGGCCGGGCCGAACACGTCCATCGGGGTGGTCGCGTCGATGCGGCGGGCGAAGCGGGAGCCGTCGACCACGCGCCATTTGCCGTCGTCGCCGCGGCGGACCTCCAGCACCGCGCCGCCATGCGCCGCCATTTCGATGTCGACCAGCTCGCGCGTCATGCCGGCGAAGCCGACGCTGCGCAGGTCCTGCCGGCCGAGGCCGGGGAACATCAGCTCTTCGTTGGTGTACTCGTGATTGACGACGAGGAGGCCGTGGCGGGCCGGGTTCGCGGCGCCGGGCATCGGGATGTAGCCGAGATAGTCGTTGTTGTAGCCGAACTGCAGGCGCTGCGCGGCGGCGGTCTGCTTCAGCGGATCGAACGGCGGGGCGCCGGGCAGCACCGGGTCGCCCCAACGGATCAGCACGTCGGCGTCGTAGCCATCGGCGACGTGATGGCGCTCGTCGACGCCGGCCGGAACCTCGGGGAAGATGAAGCGCGACGCTGGTGCGCCGGGGGCGGCGTTCGGGGCGTCCGCAGCGTCGCTCGGCGCGGCCGGGGCAGGGCGCTCGGCCTGCGCCGCGGCCATGCCGGGCAGCGCCATGATCGCGGAGACGCCGAGCGCGCCTTTGAGAAAGTCGCGGCGGCCGAAGCGCGCGGCGATCACGTCGCCGAGCGTCGGCAGCGCGGTCGGGCTGCGCCCGAGATCGTCGGACGCCTCGTAGGCCTGGGCACGGGTCAGCGGCATGGCGACGCCTCGTCTCGGTGCGGAAGGGGGCGGATTCCTTAGCCGCGAAATGCCACGGCGGCGTGACGGGCCGGGGTCGTGCATCCGGGCCGGCGAGGGCGCCGATCTCCCGGCTATCTGAAAGCGAGCTCGCGGATGCGGGATTCCGCTCGGCACAAGCTCGGAGACGCCTTGATGGCCGACGAGATTCGCCACCGGGTCCGGAGAAAAAGCTCAAGAGAGCTATTGTAGTTTGGTCCGACCAGGCTGGTCGCACCTTTCGGCGGACACATATCCTCCCGGATCCGCCGGTTGCGGGACAGCCTGGCAATGTTGACCAGCATCTCCTTGGGGTGGGCGACGGTGTCCGGCGATGTCGGGATCCGATTCTGCTGCACGTCGAGGAAGTCTGCGAGGCGCTCGCAATCGGCCATGATCCAGGACTCCGCTTCCATCTCGGCAAATCGAACGACCAAGTTGGGATGCGGTGGGCCGCCGAGCCACCGGTGAACGAGATCGATGGGGCAGTTTTGGATCGTATCGCGATCTGCGATGGCGACGATTTTCATTCCAGATGCGGCTTGGTTGAGGCCGCGAAGTCTCGAAACGACATGTCCGAGACCCTTTCGCCCGAGCCGTGGACTGAAAGTGGCTTCCGGGTCGACGTGCGCGAGGATGCGGGTCGCAAGGACCTCCGTCGGAGAATCCTCGGTGATGAGCGCGATGTGTCCCGGCATCAGTCGATGCTGTCCAACAGCTCCAATTGCTCCGGCTGCGTCTTCGGGAGAACCACCTCGCCGGCGGACAAGCCGGCGCGCATCAATCGGCTGAGATCGGCGATCTCGGAGACCGGAACGACCGAGGTGCCTTCCTTGCTCGGCTGAAAGAGCAGAACCTCGCGGCCGTCGATGCCGGGATCCGAGAGGAGATCCGTGCTGTGCGTGCTGACGATCACCTGGCGCTTCCGCTGCCGCTGCATCCGGTAGATGAGCGGAGCCAATCTGGCGACGATCGCAGCATTGAGCGACAGCTCCGGCTCTTCCAGGAGGAGGAGGGAGTCGCCCTCCAAGAGCGACCATAGAAGCCCGATCAGGCGAAGTGTGCCGTCCGAGAACTGGTCCTCGCGCTGCCATCCGGCATTCGGGCGCCAATGGGAGTAGAGCGCGCTCAGATGCGGCCGTCCGGTTTCCTGGTCGCGTTCGAACCGAAGCTGCTGAAGCTGAGGAACGGCGACCTTCAGCGCGGATTCGATCCTGGACAGGCGGGCTTTCTGCGTCCGATTGGTGGTCTTGGCGACCCGTTCCAACAGACTTTGGCCGAACGGATCGGATTCGATCATCCGTCCTTGGATCTCGTCGGAATACCGCAGAAGCTGTGGCACCAGATGGAGATAGGTCGCGCTCTCGAAGAATCGAGTGATATCCCGGAAGTTCGCGTTTTCGTTGACCTGCTCGAGATAGGTTTGAGTGAGGCGAACAGGATCGTTCCGGTCTGCGTCGTTCGGTCTTTCCAGCACGAGCTTCGCGCCATGCCAAACCCGTTCGGTCGAAATGAACGGCTGCCGATGGCCGCGGCTCTCCTGGCGAAATTCCAGCCTGTACCGCCAACTTGGTAAGGCATCGATTTCGCCGTCGGTGAGATGCACCTCGATTGCGATCTCCGGGTCGCGCCGAGCGGCCAACGAGCGCAGCTTTGAGACGCCTCCACGATCTTTGATCGCCTTCTGGAGGCCGCCGCCTTCCGGCTTGGCTATATCGCGCAGGAATCGGAAAACATCGAGGAAGTTGGATTTCCCGGATGCGTTCGGTCCGACGATGAACTGTCGCTCCCGTAACGGAACATCCACCGTTCGGAAGTTGCGCCAGTTTTGCAGCACGATACGGGAAACGCGCACGATGCCTCCTCAGCGCGGTGCGGCGCCATTATCCGCTCCGGTCGGCGAGTTGCAAGCGTACGGCATCCGGCCGTCGATCAACGGAAAAAGGGCGCCCCGCGAGGGGCGCCCCGAGATGGATCGTCGCAAAACGATCAGGAGGACAGAGCCGGCGTCAGCCGGAGTAGTACATCTCGAACTCGACCGGGTGCGGGGTGTGCTCGAAGCGGATCACCTCGGTCATCTTCAGCTCGATATAGGCGTCGATGAAGTCGTCGTCGAAGACGCCGCCGGACTTGAGGAAGTCGCGGTCCTTGTCGAGGCTCTCGAGGGCCTCGCGTAGCGAGCCGCACACCGTCGGGATCTGCTTGAGCTCGGCCTTCGGCAGGTCGTAGAGGTCCTTGTCCATCGCCGGGCCGGGATCGAGCTTGTTCTTGACGCCGTCGAGGCCGGCCATCAGCAGCGCCGCGAAGGCGAGGTAGGGGTTCGCCAGCGGATCCGGGAAGCGGACCTCGACGCGCTTGGCCTTCGGGTTCGTCGTGTAGGGGATGCGGCACGAGGCCGAGCGGTTACGCGCCGAGTAGGCGAGCAGCACCGGCGCCTCGAAGCCCGGCACCAGACGCTTGTAGGAGTTGGTGGTCGGGTTGGTGAAGGCGTTGATCGCCTTGGCGTGCTTGATCACGCCGGCGATGTAGGACAGGCAGGTCTCCGAGAGGTCGGCGTACTTGTTGCCGGCGAACACCGGCTTGCCGTCCTTCCAGATCGACTGGTGGCAGTGCATGCCCGAGCCGTTGTCGCCGTAGATCGGCTTCGGCATGAAGGTCGCCGTCTTGCCGTAGATGTTGGCGACCATCTGGATGCAGTACTTGTAGGTCATCAGCTGGTCGGCCATGAACGTCATGGGCGCGAACTTCAGGCCGAGCTCGTGCTGGGCCGAGGCCACCTCGTGGTGGTGCTTCTCGACCTTGCAGCCCATCTTGGCCATGGCCGCGAGCATCTCGGAGCGCATGTCCTGCGCCGAGTCCTGCGGCGGCACCGGGAAGTAGCCCTTCTTGAAGCCGATGCGGTGGCCGAGATTGCCGCCCTCGTAGTCGGTGGCGCCGTTGATCGGCAGCTCGATCGAGTCGAGCTTGAAGCCGGTCATGTAGGGGTCGGCCGAGAACTTGACGTCGTCGAAGATGAAGAACTCGGCCTCGGGGCCGAAATAGATGGTGTCGCCGATGCCCATCGACTTGACGAGCGCCTCGGCCTTCTTGGCCATGCCGCGCGGGTCGCGATTGTAGGGCTCGCCGGTGGTCGGCTCGAGCACGTCGCAGACCAGCACCAGGGTGGTCTCGGCGAAGAACGGGTCGATCGTGGCGGTCGCCGGATCCGGCATCAGGCACATGTCGGACTCGTGGATCGCCTTCCAGCCAGCGATGGACGAGCCGTCGAACATGACGCCCTCGGAGAAGGTCTCCTCCTCGATCTGCGAGATGTCCATCGTGACGTGCTGCCACTTGCCGCGCGGATCGGTGAAGCGCAGATCGCAGTACTTTACGTCGTTGTCCTTGATCAGCTTCAGCACGTCTTTGGCCGTCGTCATAGATGCGTCCTTTGCGTTGCGAGCGTTACGAATAACCCGGGAGTTCGGCCAGACCCGGGTTCAGATGGCGTCCAGGCCGGTCTCTCCGGTGCGGATCCGGATGACCTCCTCGACATTGGAGACGAAGATCTTGCCGTCGCCGATGCGCCCGGTCTGTGCGGCGCGACGGATCGCGTCGATGGCCTTCTCGACCATATCGTCGGCCAGAACAACCTCGATCTTCACCTTGGGAAGGAAGTCGACGACGTATTCGGCGCCCCGATAGAGCTCGGTGTGGCCCTTCTGTCGCCCGAAGCCTTTGGCCTCGGTCACGGTGATTCCCTGGAGGCCGACTTCCTGCAAGCCCTCCTTCACCTCGTCGAGCTTGAAGGGCTTAATGATCGCCTCGATCTTCTTCATATCACCTCGTCTCCCCCGGCCCGCCGGAGGCCGATGCCAGCCGGCCCGCTCCCCCGTTAGCAGGGTCTATGCCAACCGCCGCCGGAGAGGTTTTCCGCCCCTGCCGCAAGCAATTGACGTCGCCTTCCCGGGGCCCGGCCGCGACGGCCCCGGAGCCTGAGCCCAAGAAGTGGGCGTTCTGCTTATATTCGAGGCAAGGCGTGCCCGCAAAGCGCCCCGGGGCTGACGGATGGGCCGAGTTGCCGGTATGGCGATACGAAACGGGAGGTCGCGACGACGTGTCGTTGTGCTGCGGCGCCGAAGATGAGGCACCGTCGCGATTGCGACATGACGCCGGGCTAAGCCACGACTATGATGCCGTTACCTCCGGTCGCGACGGAACCCGCATGCCTGCCGCGCAGACGCCGCTCACCCAGGACGCGCTGCTGACCACGACCGAGATGGCCGCGGCCGATCGGCTGGCCATCGCGTCCGGCGTGCCCGGCATCGTGCTGATGGAGAATGCCGGCCGCGCCGTCGCCGACGCGGTGGCGCGACGCGATCCGCCCGGCAGCCGGGTCGTCGTGGTCGCCGGCCCCGGGAACAACGGCGGCGACGGGTTCGTGGCCGCGCGGCTGCTGGCCGAGCGGCGCTTCCGCGTGACTCTCCAGATGGTGGGCAGCCTCGACCGGCTGAAGGGCGACGCCGCCGAGGCGGCGCGGCGCTGGACCGGTCCGGTCGCGTCGGCGACCCCCCAGGGACTCGACGGCGCCCATGTGATCGTCGATGCGCTGTTCGGCGCCGGGCTCAACCGGCCGGTCGAGGGGCTGCCCGAGGCGATGATCGCGGCCATGAACGCCGCGGCCGGGCAGGGCGCCCGCGTCGTCGCGGTCGATCTGCCGAGCGGCATCAACGGCACCACCGGGGCCGCGATGGGCGCCGCCGTCACGGCCGACGAGAGCGTCACCTTCTTCCGCGCCAAGCCGGGGCATTGGCTGCTGCCCGGCCGGCTGCATCGCGGCCGCCTGACCATCGCCGACATCGGCATTCCGGAGGCCGTGCTCGACACGGTGCGACCGCGCTGCATCCTGGTCGGCCCCGACCGGGTTCGCGACAGCCTGCCGGTGCCGCAGCTCACCGGCCACAAGTACAGCCGCGGCCATGTCGTCGTGGTGTCGGGGGGCGCCTCGACCACCGGGGCGGCGCGGCTCGCCGCGCGGGCGGCGCTGCGGGCCGGCGCCGGCCTGGTCACGCTCGCGACGCCGCCGGACGCCGTGCCGGTCAACGCCGCGACGAGCACCGCCGTGATGGTGCGCGAGGTCGACGGGCCGGCGGCCCTGTCGTCCTTCCTCCAGGACCGGCGATTCAACGCCGTCGCGCTCGGCCCGGGACTCGGCGTGGGGGGCGCGACTCGCGATCTCGTCCATGCGGCGCTGGCCGGACCGCGCGCCGTGGTGCTCGACGCCGACGCGCTGACCAGCTTCGCGGGCGCTCCCGAGGATTTGTTCGCTGCACTGCGCAAGCGCGGCGGCGCGGCCACGGTCCTGACTCCGCACGACGGCGAGTTCTCCAGGCTGTTTGGACACTTGGGTGAGATTCGTCAGGCCGCGTCGAAGCTCGAAAAGGCTGGCGTCGCGGCGTGCGTTTCGGGCGCCGTCGTGCTCCTCAAGGGCGGGGACACGACCATTGCGGATCTTGACGGGCGGGTCGCGATCAATGCCAATGCGCCGGCTCATCTCGCGACCGCGGGAGCCGGCGACGTCCTCACCGGAATCGTCGCCGGCCTGTGCGCCCAGGGGATGGACGGCTTCGCGGCGGCCACGGCCGCCGCCTGGCTCCACGGAGCGGCGGCCGCGGCGATCGGGCCGGGGTTGATCTCAGAGGATATTTCCGAAGCAATGCCGAGAGTTTACGCGCGTCTCTTCGACACGCTCCAGAGCTCGCCGGCAGCCCTTGCCGGAGGCCGCGGATGACCTGCGGCGCGCCCCGGCACGGACGCGGCGGCGGCCTCGCGGACCGCGGCACCACTCTCGATCGGAGCAGAAATCGGTGACGACACGGACCGTTGGCTCAACCTTGCCATAATTGATGGGTGGATTGCCGGGTGCGAGGTTGGGGACCCTCGCCACCGGGGCAAGTCCGGACGACGTCGGGGGCGGCGGTCGTCCGGGGGGTAAATCGGGTTTCGGGAGGCGGTGGATGGCCATTCTGCAAACATTGTTGGAGACGGGGGAATCGGTCCCGCATGGCGCCTGCATGGGCTGGCGGCCGGAGCTGATCTCCCTGCACGTCGTCTCCGACGTGATCATCGCGGCCTCCTACCTGTCGATTCCCATCGTCCTCGCCGTGTTCGTATCGCGGCGGCCGGACATGATGTTCGGCTGGGTCGCCTGGGCCTTCGCCACGTTCCTCGTCGCCTGCGGGCTCGCTCACCTCCTCGACATATGGACGATCTGGTACCCGCACTTCGCCGCCGAAGGCCTCGCCAAAGCCCTCACCGCCGTCACCTCGCTCGCCACCGCCGTCGTCCTCTGGCCGCTGCTCCCCAAGGCCCTGAAGATTCCCTCCGCCGACGAGCTGCGCCGCGCCGTCGAAGCCCTCCGCCTCCAGATCCGCGAACGTGATCTCGCCCTCAAGGCGCTGGAGCGCGAGCGCGAGGAGCGCCGCCGCGCCGAGGACATGCTTCGCCAGGCCCAGAAGATGGAAGCGATCGGCCAGCTCACCGCCGGCATCGCCCACGACTTCAACAACCTCATGACCGCCGTGATCGGCAATCTGGAGCGCGCCCGCCGGCTGCTGCCCCAGGACGGCTCGCGCCAGCTCGCCCGGGCGATCCGCGGCGCCGCGCTCGGCGCCGAGCGGGCCGGCGTGCTGACCCACCGGCTGCTCGCCTTCGGCTGCCGCCAGCCGCTCGCCCCCAACGTCATGAACGTCAACGACGTGCTGGAGCACCTCGCCGACACGCTGCGCCGCACCCTCGGCGGCACCATCCGGGTGGTCAGCAACCTCACCTTCGACCTGTGGCCGACCAAGGTCGACGCCGACGCCCTGGAGAGCGCCATCCTCAACCTCGCCGTCAACGCCCGCGACGCCATGCCGGAGGGCGGCAACCTGGTGATCACCACCCGCAACGTCGCCTCCGGCGACGTGCTGATCAGCGAGCTCGGCCTCGCGTCCGGCGACTACATCGAGATCGCCGTCGCCGACACCGGCCTCGGCATGAGCGAGGAGGTCGCCAGCCGCGCCTTCGAGCCGTTCTTCACGACCAAGCAGCTCGGCGAGGGCTCGGGCCTCGGCCTCAGCCAGGCCTACGGCTTCGCCGTCCAGTCGGACGGCACGGCGGTGCTCGACAGCACGCCCGGGGAGGGCACGACCGTGAAGCTCTATCTGCCCCGCGCCCAGGTCGCCGCCGCCCCGGCGCCGGCCCGCAGCTTCGCCCCCGGGCTGTTGACCAACGCCGCGGCGTGTCCATGAGCCAGCCCATGAACGGCGGCGTCACGGTGCTGATCGTCGAGGACGAGCCGCTCGTCCTCGACATGATCTCCCAGGAGCTCGTCGACCAGGGCTTCGCGGTGCTGGAGGCCGACACCGCGGAGGCGGCGCTGTCGATCATCGAGAGCGGCCAGACCGTCGACGTGCTGTTCACCGACATCCGCCTGCCCGGCGAGATGGACGGCTGGCGGCTCGCCGCCACGGTGCGCGAGCAGAAGCCCGAGCTGCCGGTCATCTACGCCACCGGCTACACGGTCGAGCGCGCCTCGCAGGTGCCGGGCAGCGTGTTCCTGAAGAAGCCCTACCGGCCCTCGGCGATCGCCGAGACGATTCGCAGCCTGATGGGCAGCAACGGCGGCCCGGGCGCCAACGGGCCGAACTGACCGGCCGCTCGCCGGGGCGCCGCGGGACGGCGCGCTTTGGCCGAGCCGCTGGCTCTGCACGCCAGAAATCGGTCCGAAACGGGCTCTCGACCCGGGGTTGCCGGTCGGCCTCGTCGATCCGGCCCGGCCGAGCCGGCGCGACAGAGCCGGCGCGACAGAGGCGGCGGTGCGCGCCGCTGCGCCCACCTGCGGCGATCGCGGTCGGCCGGTGCCCAAATTTTGTGATGCGCCGGCGGGGGAGCGTGTTATAAGCCCGCCCGCTCGGAGGATCGGCAGGCCGAGCGGCCCCAGGCGGGCGTGGCGGAACTGGTAGACGCGACGGATTTAGGTTCCGTTGACGAAAGTCGTGGGGGTTCAAGTCCCTCCGCCCGCACCACGCCGAGGCTCGCTGCCGCCGGACCGACCGGGCGACCGCGCGACGCGCGCGACCGCCCTAATTGATCACCATACGAGACTGACCCGACATGGATGTGACCCAGACCACCGCCGAAGGGCTGAAGCGCGAATTCCGGGTGGTCGTCCCGGCCGCCGATCTCGAGACCCGGCTGAACGACAGGCTGGTCCGCCTCAAGGACCAGGTCCGGCTGAACGGCTTCCGCCCCGGCAAGGTGCCGGTCGCCCATCTGCGCAAGCTCTACGGCCGCGCCGTCATGGCCGAGGCGATCGAGGAGCTGGTCCGCGAGACCAACGCCAAGATCGTCACCGACAACGGGTTCAAGCTCGCCATGGACCCGCAGGTGAAGATGCCGGAGGACAAGGCCGAGATCGAGGCCGTGGTCGACGGCAAGAACGACCTCGCCTACACGGTGGCGCTCGAGGTCGTCCCGGCGATCGAGCTCGCCGACTTCAAGGGGGTCTCGCTCGAGCGCCTGGTCGTCGAGGTCGGGCCGGAGGAGATCCAGGAGGCGCTCAAGCGCCTCGCCGACGGGAACAAGCCGTACACGGCGAAAGCCGAGGGGGCCGCCGGCGAGACCGGCGACCGGCTCACCATCTCGTTCGTCGGCCGCATCGACGGCGAGCCCTTCGAGGGCGGCACCGGCGAGGACATCCAGCTCGTCATCGGCTCGGGCCAGTTCATCCCGGGCTTCGAGGACCAGCTCCTCGGCGCCAAGGCGGGCGACACCCGCACCGTCTCGGTGACGTTCCCGGAGAACTACCTGGCCGAGAAGCTGGCCGGCAAGGCGGCCGAGTTCGACGTCACGGTCAAGTCCGTCGAGGCGCCCGGCGAGGTCGCGATCGACGACGACTTCGCCAAGAAGCTCGGCCTCGAGTCGCTCGCCAAGCTCGAAGAGGCGATCGCCGAGCGGATCAAGGCCGACTACACGGCGCAGAGCCGCCAGAAGCTCAAGCGCCAGCTGCTCGACAAGCTCGACGAGCTGCACAAGTTCGAGCCGCCGCCGACCCTCGTCGACGAGGAGTTCAAGGCGGTGTGGGAGACGGTGCTGTCGGACCTCAAGACCCAGAACCGCACCTTCGCGGACGAGGGCACCGACGAGGAGAAGGCGAAGGCCGAGTACCGCGGCATCGCCGACCGGCGCGTCCGCCTCGGCCTGGTGCTCGCCGAGATCGGCGAGAAGAACGCCATCAAGGTGACGGACGAGGAGATCTCGCGGGCCATCATCGAGCGCGCCCGCCAGTATCCGGGCCAGGAGCAGCAGGTGTGGGACTTCTATCGGAAGAACCCCGGTGCGCTGGCCTCGGTGCGGGCCCCGATCTTCGAGGAGAAGGTCGTCGACTACATCCTCGAGCTCGCCACCGTCACGGACCGCACCGTGCCGAAGGACGAGCTGTTCAAGGACGACGAGCAGGCCGCGGCCTGATCGCGTCGGCGGCCGGCCCGCTCGGGCCGGCCCGCCTCCGTGTCTCGACCGGAATCAGGGCAGGGGACGTCAGGGCAGGGCGTTTCGCCGCCGGCCGATCACCGGCCCGCCGCCACCGGCGCCGAAGTGCTGCCCCCCGCGTCGCGAATCCCGTAAAGCATGGCTGCCGACGGAGTCTTGTCGCCGGCGGAAGAGGGTATATCTGTGAGCAGTGCGTCGCACCCGGCGCACGGTCTCTCGGGCGGGCCGAAGGCGCCGCCGGCGCCGGCCCGAATCACTCGCAAGGTTGAGCACATGCGCGATCCCGTCGAAACCTACATGAACCTCGTGCCGATGGTGGTCGAGCAGACCAACCGGGGCGAGCGGGCCTACGACATCTTCTCCCGCCTCCTGAAGGAGCGGATCATCTTCGTCACCGGCGTGGTCGAGGACGGGATGGCGACCCTGATCGTCGCCCAGCTGCTCTTCCTGGAGGCAGAGAACCCCAAGAAAGAGATCGCCATGTACATCAACTCGCCGGGTGGCGTGGTGACGGCGGGTCTCGCGATCTACGACACGATGCAGTTCATCCGCCCGGCCGTGTCGACGCTGTGCACCGGCCAGGCCGCCTCGATGGGCTCGCTGCTGCTCGCCGCCGGCCGCAAGGATATGCGTTTCGCCCTGCCGAACGCCCGCATCATGGTCCACCAGCCCTCCGGCGGATTCCAGGGGCAGGCCTCGGACATCATGATTCACGCCCAGGAGATCCTCAATCTCCGCAAGCGTCTCAACGAGATCTACGTCAAGCACACCGGCCAGCCGATGAAGAAGATCGAGGAGGCGCTGGAGCGCGACCAGTTCTTCACGGCCGAGGCCGCCAAGGAGTTCGGCCTGATCGACAGCGTGATCGAGCGCCGTCCCGAAGAGGCCGACAAGATCTGAGGCGGTCCGGCCGTCCGCTGCGACGGCGGCCTTCGCGGAGCAGTCGCGGCGAGCCCGCTCCGTCGTCCGGCGAGGCCGGACGGGTGGTTCGCGGGGTGCCCTTGCCGGTCCCGCCGGGACGGCGCCCGACGGCACCGCTCCCGCGACGCCCGCGCGCGACCTCCGGTGCGGGTCGGGTGGACCGAACCTCATGGCGTGCCACGATTTTCGCCACGATTCGGCTCCACGCTCCGAGTCTCGGGGGAACGGCGCGGCTGGAACGTGTCTTGCATGGAATACCGCCGCAGTGGAACAAGGCGTTGGCAGGCGGCGTCGTATCGTTAGTGAAATCTTGATCGACCGGGTCTTAGCGTGCTTCGTTAGGCCTATGGTCAGAACGGTCCCTCGATCCTCTGGCGGAAGGTGACGAGTTTGCTAGGTTCCAGGCACGACGGGTCCTCAATGCTACAATCGCTCCCGTCCGCGTGCGCGCGGCGGCGGCGGACCTGTGGAGAGTGAAGAATGAGCAAGGTTGGCGGAAGCGACTCCAAGAACACGCTGTATTGCTCGTTCTGCGGCAAGAGCCAGCACGAGGTCCGCAAGCTCATCGCCGGACCCACGGTGTTCATCTGCGACGAGTGCGTCGAGCTGTGCATGGACATCATCCGCGAGGAGAACAAGTCCTCGCTGGTGAAGTCGCGTGACGGCATCCCGACCCCGCGCGAGATCCGCAAGGTGCTGGACGACTACGTGATCGGCCAGGACCATGCCAAGAAGGTCCTGTCGGTCGCCGTCCACAACCACTACAAGCGGCTCAACCACCAGACGAAGCACAACGACGTCGAGCTGGCGAAGTCGAACATCCTGCTGATCGGGCCGACCGGCTCGGGCAAGACGCTGCTCGCCCAGACGCTCGCCCGCATCCTCGACGTGCCGTTCACGATGGCGGACGCGACGACCCTGACCGAGGCCGGCTATGTCGGCGAGGACGTCGAGAACATCATCCTGAAGCTGCTGCAGGCCGCCGACTACAATGTCGAGCGGGCCCAGCGCGGCATCGTCTACATCGACGAGATCGACAAGATCTCGCGCAAGTCGGACAACCCCTCGATCACCCGCGACGTCTCGGGCGAGGGCGTCCAGCAGGCGCTCCTGAAGATCATGGAAGGCACCGTCGCGTCGGTGCCGCCGCAGGGTGGCCGCAAGCATCCGCAGCAGGAGTTCCTGCAGGTCGACACGACCAACATCCTGTTCGTGTGCGGTGGCGCCTTCGCCGGGCTGGAGAAGATCATCTCGGGCCGCGGCCGCACCACCTCGATCGGCTTCGCCGCCAAGGTGATGGCACCCGAGGACCGCAAGACCGGCGAGATCTTCCGCGAGGTCGAGCCCGAGGATCTGCTCAAGTACGGGCTGATCCCGGAGTTCGTCGGCCGCCTGCCGGTGGTCGCCACCCTCGAGGATCTCGACGAGCCGGCGCTCAAGCGCATCCTGCTCGAGCCGAAGAACGCGCTCGTCAAGCAGTACCAGCGCCTGTTCGAGATGGAGAACATCGACCTCACGCTCGCCGAGGAGGCGCTGGGCGCCATCGCCCGCAAGGCGATCGAGCGCAAGACCGGCGCCCGTGGCCTGCGCTCGATCATGGAGTCGATCCTGCTCGACACCATGTTCGACCTGCCGAGCCTGGAAGGGGTCGAGGAGGTGGTGATCTCGCGCGAGGTGGTCGAGGGCACGGCGCGTCCGCTCTACATCTATGCGGACCGCGCCGCCGGCGACGCCGGCGCGAGCGCCTGACGGACGTCGGATGCACCGGCGCCCGGCCCGGGCACCGGTGCCCATGGCCCGCGACTCGATCGCGGTCGGGACGATCCGCGGCGAGACACGAATTGCACGCCGGCGTGCGGGGAATGCGCCGGCGGGACACCGCCGAAGGAGCGTTGGATGGAGCGTTTCGGTGGGGGCGAGGCCGGTTCCTTGACACGCCCCCGACGGCTCTCCACCTAAGACAGGCGGACGTCCGATCAGTCGAGTAAGGCGTTCGAGCCGATGCCCGGGCAGGGATCTCGTCCCCGCCGCGGCGCGCAGATCCAGCCGGTTTGGCTGCGCTCCCTTCCCGGTCCACGACACTCCGTCACGATGCCGCCCGTCGGGTCGTCGCGGAGGGGTTTCCAGAACAACAAGGATCGGACCATGACCACACCTTCGAAGCCGCGCGTGCTGCCCCAGCCCGGAGAGGTCCGGGCCTATCCGGTGCTTCCGCTGCGCGACATCGTGGTTTTCCCGCACATGATCGTGCCGCTCTTCGTGGGGCGCGAGAAATCGATCCGCGCCCTCGAGGAGGTGATGCGGTCCGACTCGTTCATCCTGCTCGCCACCCAGAAGAACGCCTCCGACGACGACCCGGCCGCCGACGCGATCTACGAGGTCGGCACGCTGGCGAGCGTGCTGCAGCTCCTCAAGCTGCCCGACGGCACCGTGAAGGTGCTGGTCGAGGGCACCGAGCGCGCGCGCGTGATCCGCTACACCGACCGCAGCGACTACTACGAGGCCGAGGCCGAGGTGCTGGTCGACAAGGTCGGCGAGAAGGTCGAGGCGGAGGCGCTCGCCCGCTCGGTGGTGACCGAGTTCGAAGGCTATGTGAAGCTCAACAAGAAGGTGTCGCCCGAGGTGGTCGGCGTCGTCCAGCAGATCGACGACTACGCCAAGCTCGCCGACACGGTCGCCTCGCATCTCGCGGTCAAGATTCCCGACAAGCAGCTCATCCTCGAGACCGCGACCGTCACCGAGCGGCTCGAGAAGGTGCTCAGCCTGATGGAGAGCGAGATCTCCGTCCTGCAGGTGGAGAAGCGCATCCGGACCCGCGTCAAGCGGCAGATGGAGAAGACCCAGCGCGAGTACTACCTCAACGAGCAGATGAAGGCGATCCAGAAGGAGCTGGGCGACGAGGACGGCCGCGACGAGCTCGCCGAGCTCGAGGACAAGATCAAGAAGACCAAGCTCTCGAAGGAGGCGCGGGAGAAGGCCCAGCACGAGCTGAAGAAGCTGCGCCAGATGTCGCCGATGTCCGCCGAGGCGACGGTGGTGCGCAACTATCTCGACTGGCTGCTGTCGATCCCGTGGAACAAGAAGACCAAGGTCCGCAAGGATCTCGGCGCCGCCCAGGAGGTGCTCGACACCGACCACTACGGCCTCGACAAGGTCAAGGAGCGCATCGTCGAGTACTTGGCCGTGCAGAGCCGCGCCAACAAGCTGACCGGCCCGATCCTCTGCCTCGTCGGGCCGCCCGGCGTCGGCAAGACCTCGCTCGGCAAGTCGATCGCCAAGGCCACGGGGCGCGAGTTCGTGCGCGTGTCGCTCGGCGGCGTGCGTGACGAGGCGGAGATCCGCGGTCACCGGCGCACCTATATCGGCTCGATGCCCGGCAAGATCATCCAGTCGATGCGCAAGGCGAAGTCGTCGAACCCGCTGTTCCTCCTCGACGAGGTGGACAAGATGGGCTCGGACTTCCGCGGCGATCCGTCGTCGGCGCTGCTCGAAGTGCTCGACCCCGAGCAGAACGGCACCTTCAACGACCACTACCTCGAGGTCGACTACGATCTCTCCAACGTGATGTTCATCACCACGGCGAACACGCTGAACATCCCGGCGCCGCTGATGGACCGCATGGAGATCATCCGCATCGCCGGCTACACGGAGGACGAGAAGGTCCAGATCGCCCGTCGGCATCTGATCCCGAACGCGCTCTCCAAGCACGGCCTCGAGGCCAAGGAGTGGGCGATCGACGACGACGCGCTGCTGCTCCTGATCCGGCGCTACACCCGCGAGGCAGGCGTGCGTAACCTGGAGCGCGAGCTGTCGACGCTCGCCCGCAAGGCCGTTAAGGAGCTGATGACCTCGGAGAAGAAGACGGTCGAGGTCACGACGTCGACTCTCGGCGACTATCTCGGCGTGCCGAAGCATCGCCACGGCGAGATCGAGGAGGAGGATCAGGTCGGCGTCGTCACCGGGCTCGCCTGGACGGACGCCGGCGGCGAGCTCCTCACGATCGAGGGCCTGATGATGCCCGGCCGCGGCAAGATGACCGTGACCGGCAACCTGCGCGACGTGATGAAGGAGTCGATCTCGGCGGCGGCGTCCTACGTCCGCTCGCGGGCGATCGCCTTCGGCATCGAGCCGCCGCTGTTCGACAAGCGCGACATCCACGTCCACGTGCCGGAGGGGGCGACCCCGAAGGACGGGCCGTCGGCCGGCGTCGCCATGGTGACGGCCATCATCTCGGTGATGACCGGCATCCCGGTCCGCCGCGACGTCGCGATGACGGGCGAGATCACGCTGCGCGGCCGCGTGCTGCCGATCGGTGGCCTCAAGGAGAAGCTGCTGGCGGCGCTGCGCGGCGGCATCAAGACGGTGCTGATCCCGGAGGAGAACGCCAAGGACCTGGTCGACATTCCCGAGAACGTGAAGAGCGGGCTCGAGATCGTTCCGGTCACCCGGATGGACGAGGTTCTGGCCCGGGCGCTGACCCGCGTGCCGGACCCGATCGAGTGGGACGACAAGGCCCAGCCGGCCGCGGCGGCCGCCGACGGCGCCGCCGAGGACGAGGCGTCGGCGCTGACGGCGCACTGAGGCGACGCCACGCGGCCTCCGCTGCGCGGAGTCGCCACAGGATCGACGACAGACGAGAACGGCGCCTTCGGGCGCCGTTCTTCGTTTATGGCCGAGGAGACCGACGGCAGGACGGCGCGAGCGGGCACGCCGGGCTGTCCGCGGGGCGGTGAGCCAGCCAGCCTCGCCGCTGCGACCGCGCTCCGCACCGACCGATCGCCCGCGCACACGCCTTGCGCTCGGCCGGGTTCCGGCGATAAATCGCACCCGAAGGGCGGTTAGCTCAGTTGGTAGAGCGGCACGTTTACACCGTGTAGGTCGGCGGTTCGAGCCCGTCACCGCCCACCAGCAACGCGTAGGGCGCAACAGCGCAGCGTATTGCGCCGAACGGCACCGCCGCCGGTGTGGCGAAGATGGCGGAGTACGCTTCGCTATTCCGCCCTACGGTCGTCGATCCGGGCTACGCCCTATTTTGGTTCGACCTGCTCCACCTGCGCCCGCAGGTCCGGGGAACCCGAGAGGTCGATCTCGTCCCGAATTCCTAAACGAGCCTCCGTAGCACACCGGCTTGCGGGGGCCGCGGCCCGGGACGAAGGTGCGCCATCGTTGAGTGCATTTCGTTCGGGGAATGAGGATGCGTCCGGTCGAGATTTTCTTCGCCGTGCTCGGCGTCGTGGTGCTGCTGGGGGCCGGCTACTACATTACGCGGCCGGTCGATCCGGTGGTCAACGCCCGCTACAAGTGCGAGACCGCGCTGGAGCGTTTCGTCGGCTTCGACATCGCCAAGGCCGAGGCGGACAAGGCCGACATCAAGGGCAACGCCCACACGGGCCGGGTCGAGATGACCTTCTCCCAGAAGGCCGACCGTCACCTCGGCACCTGCGTGTTCCGCAACGGCGAGATGACGATGCTCGACCTCGACGGGAAGCTCCTGGCCGGCCGCCGCGAGTAAGCGATCGCTGCAGCTGCAAAACGCCGTTGTTCGTGGGCTGGCGATGGCCGGGCCCGGAACCCGATGGGCGCCGAGACGGTCGCCGAGAGGGGCACGCCACGGCGCGCACGCGCTGGTGTTCAGATACTTTTGTTTCCTCTTGTTTCTGCCGGTGCCCGAAGGTGTAATCCGCGCCCGGATCGACAGGGCAGGGTGCGGGCATGTGGACACGACTCCTGGAGCCGGTGTTGCAGCCGGCGGTGCTGCGCGGCGACGCCGCCGAGCAGCGGGCGATCGCCGACTATTTTCGGGGCCGGACCGGCGTGTTCGTCGAGGTCGGAGCGTTCGAGCCGATCAGCCTGTCGCAGACCTATGCGCTCGAGCAGGCCGGCTGGACCGGGCTCCTGGTGGAGCCGGTGCCGGCCCATGCCGCGGCGCTGCGGGCGGTGCGCCGGGCCGCGGTCGCCGAGGTCGCCTGCGTGGCGCCCGACCAGGCCGGCACGCTCCTGCCGATGACGGTGCGGGGCGGTGTCAGCGTGCTCGGCGAAGCCGGCGACGGTGAGACCATCGCGGTGCGCGGCACCACGCTCGACGCGCTGCTGGCGGAGCATGGCATCACGGCCATCGACTTTCTCTCGGTCGATGTCGAAGGCGCCGAGGTCGACGTGCTGCGTGGCCTGTCTCTCGATCGCATCCGGCCGCATCTGATCATGATCGAGGACTTCGCCGACGACAATTCCCGCCACCGCTTCATGCAGTCCGTCGGCTATCGCCGGGTCCGCCGCACCGGCAACAACAGCTGGTACGTCGACCGCACGACACCGTTCCAGGTCTCGGCGTTCGGCCGCTGGCAGCTCCTGCGCAAGTATCACCTGTCGCGGCCGGTGCGCTGGGCGAAGCGCAGCCTGAAGGCGGCGCGCCGGCGCGTCGCCTGAGCGCGTTTCGCGTCAGGACAGGTCGGACGCCGCGGCGCCGACCCGCCTGTCGGGCTCGGCCGGAGGACCGTCGATCACTGGCCGACGGCGTCGCCGACGCACTTCTTGGTGAAGCTCGTCTTGGCGGCGCCGGCGAGCTTCCTCTCGGTCGCCGAGGCGTCGCAGGCCGCCTGGGCGTCGGTCTCGCACTTCTTCATGAAGCTGGTCAGGGCGGCGCCGTGCAGCTTCTTCTCGGTCGCCTGCGCCTTGCAGGAGGCTGCGGCGGGCGGCGTCTGGGCCTGGGCCGACGGCGTGGCCGTCAGCGAGACGAGGAGGGCGGTCGCGACGAGGCCGGCCGTGGCGATCATGGTCTTCACGAGCGAATCTCCCGGGTTTTCGCGCGCGAACGCGCGCCGCCCGGGCGGTAGCCCGAGATGATGGCGCGACGACGGCGTGGCGCCTTCGTCGCCATGTATATGAAGCGCGCGGGGCTGCGGCGGGGCGCCGTGGCGGCGCCGTCGGTCAGCGGGCCGGCGAGCTGGCGCGCAGGCGCTCGGTCCAGAACGGGCTCTTGGTGACGAACACGTTGTAGCCGACCGCGTGGTTGGTCTTGATGTGGTCCAGGAAGGCGGCGTCGAGCACCTCCTCGAACCGGCCGGTGCGCGGGTCGAGCACGAACTCGTGGCAGCCCGGCTGCGCCAGCACCCAGCGGGTGACGCCGTGGCTGCGGTCGGCGCCGTGCTCCTCGGCGAGGATCACGCTGTCGGCGTCGAGCAGCCGCTGGCCGCCCTTCAGGGCGTCGATCTCGACGCCTTCGACATCGAGCTTGACGATGAAGCGGCCGGCCGGATCGAGGGTGCCGTCGTCGATCAGGCTGTCGAGCGAGACGACCGGCACCTCCTCGCAGAACTCGGCATCGTCCGCGCCGGCGATCGTGAAGGCCTCGTGCTTGTGGCCGGACAGCCTCGCGACGCCGCCCGCCGTGGCGCCGATCGCCTGGTGGCGGACCGTGAAGCGGTCGCCGTTGAGGGCGGCGTTGCGGCGCAGCTTCTCGGCGTTGCGCGACGACGCCTCGATGGCGATCGCCGGATGGGCCCCGTAGGGCCGGCTCGTCGCCAGCACGGACCACAGGCCGTAGTTCGCGCCGCAGTCGACGAACGTGTAGTCGACGTCGACGACGTTCATCAGGAAGCGCTCGAGCTCGATCTCGTAGACGTAGTTGCGGTCGAGCAGCACGCTCCAGTACGGATCGCCGAACGGAAACGCGAAGCGGGCGTCCTCGTTGAGCCGAACCAGCGTCTCGCGCGGATCGAGGGCGGGCCCGAGAATCCGGCAGCCGAGCGAGAAGCCGCGATGTGCGAACGGCTCCGTCAGCCGCGCGCCGGTCCTGATGGCGATCGCGGCGAGCCGCTCTTTCAGGGTCGCGCCGTCGAGTCGCCCGGTGCGGCGGTCGAAGGTCAGGGGCGTAACGGGCCGCGGGTCGGAAGCTGACATGAAGACGAAGTCTTTCGCTGCGCCTGTTTCTGAATGTTTCTGTCTCATAACGACAGAAGACCGGACTGGTCCGGCGTCTCGATCGACGTTCATACGCGGGACCGCGGGCCGAGAAAAGCCGCCCCGCTGCCGATCCGGGAGCCTGCCGGCCCTGATTCGAATTAAAGTAAAATTCTTAACGTCGCGAGGCGGACCCGAGCCGCCCGAGACGCGGACGGTGACGTTCGAGCCGGCGTTCATTGGGGTTTTGCGGCGCGCGCCCCGTCGTGCCTCGAGGCGCCATGGCCGTCCCGGCCCGGATTCGGCCTCGCGCGAGGGGGCTCGCGGCTTCGATCACGGTTTCGCGAGGATGCGCCCGGCGGGCCTCTCTCCCGTGGGCCGGAGATCGTCCGGCCTGCCGCCGCCGCGGGACCGGCATCCCCGAACAGGCATGCCGCCGTCCGCGGTCCGGGCGTAAAAGGCGGAGGCGGCTCGCCGGGAGCGGACCGCAGCAGGAAGCGGGTTCAGCACATGAAGCTTCGTGACATGGCGCTGGCGGCGCTCGCCAACGTGATCTGGGGCTTCACCTATGTCGCCTACCCGATCGCGCTGGAGAGCTTCACGGCCTCGCAGATGGCGGTGCTCCGCTTCGTCCTCGCCGCCTTGCCGGTCGTGCTGGTGCCGCGGCCGGCGCCGTGGCGAACCATCCTGTCGGTCGGCGCGACGCTGCTCACCGGGCAGTTCCTGCTCCTGTTCTTCGCGCTCGCCGCCGGGCTGCCGCCGGGCCTCGCCTCGGTGACGACCCAGATGCACGCTTTCTTCGCCGTGCTGATCGCCGCCGTGGTGCTGCGCGAGTATCCGACGCGGCGGCAGGGGATCGGGCTCGTCGTCGCCTTCACGGGGCTGCTGCTGATCGGTCTCACGATCGGTGCCGATCTGCCGCCGGTCGCGCTGGCGCTGGCGATGGCGGCCGCGGCGAGCTGGGCGACCGGCTCCATCCTGCTGCGCAAGACGCCGCGCGGCGTCGCCATGGGGCCGCTGATCGTCTGGTGCAGCCTGGTGCCGCCGATCCCCGCCTATCTGGCCTCGCTGCTGCTCGACCACGACGCCTCGCTCTCTTCGGCCGTGGTCCATGCGAGCGCGGGCAGTCTCGTCGCCGTCGTGTTTCTCGGCACGCTCGCGACGACGCTCGCCTTCGGCATCTGGGGCTATCTGATGCAGCGCTATCAGAGCGCCGCGGTGGCGCCGTTCGCGCTCCTGTCGCCGTGCACCGGCGTGGTCGCGGTGGCGCTGATCTTCGGCGAGCGTTTCGGTCCGCTGCGCGCCGCCGGCATGGCGTGCATCCTCGCCGGCCTCGTCGTCGTCGTTCTGCCATGGCCGCAGGTGGTCGCCCGCGCCCGGGCGATGCTGCGGCGGGAGCCGGCTTGCCGGCCGCCGTCGCCGTGAGCATCCTGCACAGGCACGTGCTGGCGCGCGCGTCGCGTGACTCGCGCCCTGCGCGACTCGCGCCCGGCGTGACAGGAGAGTCGGATGAGCCTGCATCTCGTGATCGGCAACAAGAACTACTCGTCGTGGTCGTTCCGCCCGTGGATCGCCATGACGGTCGCCGGCATCCCGTTCGAGGAGACCGTGGTGTCGCTCGGCGATCCCGACTTCAAGGCGACCGTTTCGGCGCATTCCGGCACCGGCAAGGTGCCGGTGCTGATCGACGGCGACGTGCGCGTCTGGGAATCGCTCGCCATCATCGAGTACGTCGCCGACCAGCACCCCGAAGCGGGCCTGTGGCCGGCGGACCGAGTGGCGCGCGCGCATGCGCGGGCGATCGCGACCGAAATGCATGCCGGCTTCGCGGCGTTGCGCAAGGCGCTGCCGATGAACTTCTGGCGGCCGCCGAAGCGGCCCGTGCTCGCCGACGACGTGATGCGCGACATCGCCCGCATCGAGGCGATCTGGCGTGACTGCCGCAAGCGTTTCGGCGCCGGCGGCCCGTTCCTGCTCGGCACGTTCGGCGCGGCCGACGCCATGTATGCGCCGGTGGTGTCGCGCTTCTTCACCTATGCGATCGAGGTCGGGCCGGACGCGAAGGCCTACATGCAGGCGGTGGCGGCGCTGCCGGCATGGACCGCCTGGCGCGACGCCGCGCTGCGCGAGCCCTGGGTGCTGCCGCAGGACGAGCCCGACTGGCCCGAGGTGCCGCGCCTGCCGGCGTGAGGAGAGCGCACGAAGAAGCGTGATCACGCCGAGAGGACGGTCGGCGGACGTACATGCCGCCCAAAGAGATGCGCGGACGTACGCCCGCCAAAAGAAAAGAGCCCGGCGACCGGCCGGGCTCTCGAGGATCTGCCGCCTGTGCAGCGGCAGTTCTCTGCGCAGTGACGGACGGGGCCGCCGTTCCGGTGGAACTATTCTCCGCGCAGCTTGTCCTTCAGGCCGCCCACGGCGTTCTGCAGCTTGCCGGACGCCTTGTCGGCCTTGCCTTCGGCCTCGAGCTTCTTGTCGCCGGTGAGCTTGCCGGCGCCTTCCTTCACGCCGCCCTTGGCCTGATCCATCGAGCCTTCGATACGGTCCTTGTCCATCGTGTCCTCCGAGTGCTTTCGTCGGAGGGGAAACGACCGGCAACGGGACTGGTTCCGTGATCGATCCCGATCGGTCGGTGTCGCAACATCGCGCCGCGCCTACCGGACGGCGCCGTCGCGCCGCAGGACCGCCGCCTCGGCGTCGTCGAGGTCCATCTCGTCCCAGCCGGTGATCATGGTCCGGAGCTGCTCGCCCACCGTATGCCCGGTGGTGATCACGTAGACGTGCATGATCAGAAAGGCGATCATCACGAAGGCGGCGGCCGTATGGATCGTGGCGATCACCTCGAGCCCGGCGGTCGCCCACGGTCTTTGGTGCCAGAGGTCGTAGGTGAGCAGCATCGTGCCGCTCGCCCAGATGACCGGGAACAGCACCAGCTTCAGCATCAGATAGGTCAGCGCCTGCAGCGCATTGTGTTTGCGGCGCAGGGTCTTGCGGAACGGGTGCGGGTCGCCGCGGAAAATCCCGAGCGTGTAGAAGCGCAGGATCGGACCGAGGCCCTTCAGGGTCGGCAGATAGTGGCGCCATTGACCGGTCGTCAGGTGCCAGAAGATGGCGAACAGCCACAGGACCACCAGACCGACGGCACCGGCGACATGGAGCGTCAGCATGTCGCCGTACTTCATGAGGTGGTGGACGCCATGCAGGCCGAGTCCCGACCCGATCAGCACCAGGACGAGAAAAGCCTGGCTCCAGTGCCAGAAACGCTCGAAACGTGTGAAGACCTTCACCTGCATCACGGTCATGTCGGCGTCTCCTTGCGACGGAATCGCATCACGAGGCGCATCAGGCCGTGGCCGATGACGCCGGCGAGAACGAGACCGATCAAGCCGGCGCCGAGCACGTCCACCCAGCGGGCGCTGTCGCGGCCCGGCATGTAGAAGCCGGCGAGGTTCGCGAGACGCCCGTCGGCACGATGGCACTCGCCGCATTTCACCGCCTTGTCCTTGGGGGCGACCATGTGGGTCTGCGGCCAGAACATCTCGGTTTCGACGAAGCCGAACTTGCCGGACCAGGGCAGGCCCATCGCCGCCATGCCGGCCGAGATCGACTTGTCCCAGTTGAAGCCGCGCCAGTAGGCGGCGTCGGTCGGCCCGAACACGTGCAGATAGACGAAGTGATTCTGTCCGCTGTCGTAGGGCTGCTTGCCGGTCATCACCTTGAACGGCCAGATCCGCGACTTCGGGTCGCCGGGCTTGCCGGAGATCGGGTTGATCGGGATCGGCTGCTTGGCGGGATCGAACACGCGCTCGGCGTTCTGGTAGATGATCTCGCCGTCGAACCAGAAGTACTTGGGCTTCACGTTCTCGGCGAGCACGTAGTCGCCCTTGATCGATTCGTAGATCGGGCGGCCCTTGTCGTCCCGGATCTGGAACGGCTTGCCGTCGCGCAGCCGGCCCGAGGTCGACCAGTCCCAGCGCATCTTGGTCGGTACGCCGCCCCGCGCGAAGGCGGGCACGTGACAGCTCTGGCAGGCGAGCTTCTCGACATGCGTGTTGAGGGTGACGTCGGTGAGCGACCAGCCCTTGTGCGGACGCAGCCCGTGACAGGACTCGCAGGTGGCGACGTCGCGGCGCTGGCCGGGACCCGGCTGGCCCTTTGTGTCGACGGCGTGGACGTCGTAGCGGCTGCCTGCCCACACGTGCTTCTGCGTGACGTGGCAGGCCGTGCAGGCGAAGTTCAGCCCCTTGGCATCCATGTGGACGTCGAGCTCGCGGTTCGGCGCGAGCAGGGACGAGTCGAGCGACCCGTGCTTCACGCCGTCGCCGCCGCCGCCGTGGAAGTGACACGCGCCGCAGTTCTCCCGGCCCGGCAGCCCGACGCTGCGGGCGACCTGCGAGAGGTTAGGCACGGTCCCGATCTGCCGGCCCTCCTGCATGATCGGCGTGTAGGGCGGATGTCCCGCGCCGGTCGGGTTCTTCCAGTAGGTGGCCGACCGGTCGTGACAGATCAGGCAGTCGACGCTCTCCTGGCGGGTGAAGTCGAAGGTCGCGTCCTTCCAGCCGAAGCCGGTATGGCAACTCGTGCAGCGCGGCTCGTTGGACGTGACGCTGGCGCAGAAGTCGTTGATAACGTTCTTCTTGCCGAGACGCTGACCGGTCCGAGGATTGGTGTAGTCCCAGCTCCAGTGGAGCGTGCCCATCACCTGCCTGGCCGCCTCCGTGTGGCAGGAGAGGCAGGCCTTGGTGACCTCGGGGCCGGACTTGAAGTCCTGCTGGAGGATCTCGAACTTGTTGTGATCGGCCGTGCCGCCTGCCGGCTTCGAGCCAACCTGGCCGTGCGTGTACGGGCCTTTCGGCGGGACTTGCGCGCGCGCGTCGTGATGACTTCCGAAGGCGAGAGCCGAGGCGGCCAGAAACGCGACGAGGAGCGGTCCGGACCGCGATGCGGGGATTGCCGTCACATCGGTCTCCTCTGGCGAGAAGGGAGACCGTCAGCGTGCGTCACTTGCACATATAAGAAATGATGAAGGTCAAGACGCCGGCGGTTTTTGTTGCGTCCATCGCAACGAGGTTCGGTCCCATGTATTTCGGTACCGCTCGTGATCTGGACGTCCGACACCGAGCCTGCGTCGATGCCGATCCTCCGGGGGCCGCGAAGGCACGGCCCCCGGATGCACGCTGCCGACGGCGCGCCGTGACTGAACCGCGGCCTCAGGCCGGAAGCACGGCCACGATGTGCATGTTGTTCGGGTCGACGATGACGATCTGATCCCCGACGATGAAGTACTCGTACGCCCGCCAGGCCGGATAGATCTCCACCACGGTCGAGGGCACGCGGGCGAGACGCACCGACCGCGGGACCGTCGTGCCGACGCTCAGCGAGAAGTCGACGCGGCTGACTCGCGGCGCGTTGCTATCCTTGATGATGGTCTCGCGGATCCGGGTGCGCTGCTCGGTGTTCAGGTTCACCGTGGTGTTGTTTGTCGTGCTGGTCGTCGACGAGCTGCCCGTGCGCTGCTCGGTCGTGGAATCGCCGCGCCGCTCGCTCGCCGACTGGCCGGTCCGCTCGGAGCCGGAGCCGCGCTGATCCTGCCCGGTGCGGGTGCGATCCTGATCGCGGCTGCGCTCGGTCTCGGACGTCTTGCCGCCGGACTTCTCCGTCGTGCCGGAGCGCTGCTCGGAGCTGCCGGAGCGGCGGTCCGGCGCTGTGGTCGTGGCGCCGGGGCCTTCCTTGGCGCTCGGGCTCTGCGCCCCGGAGCCGCCGGACTGCGCCGCGCCGGTGCCCTGGCCCGTGGTCTCGCCGCCGCGCTGCATCGCCCCGCCCGCGGCGCCGCCCTTCATCTCGCTGCCCGAGCCGGAGCCGCTGCCCATCGAGGCTCCGCCGCCCGCCCCGCCCGCACCGGCGCCGCCGCCGGCCGCGCCACCACCGCCGCTCTGCGCAACGGCCAGACTGGTCCCCGCGACGAGTGCCGAGATGGCGGTCGCAATCAGCAGTCGATTCGTTTTCATCGAGCCTTCCTCCAGATGGTGTGAACCCCATGCTGTCGGGTGCTCCCGACGAAGTCCGAACGCCCCGTCATCACGGCGGTTCCTGGAGGCTTTCGAATCGCGATCGGAGGTGTACGCCAACACACGTCGGCGTTCATCGGCGGTTCATCTCCACGTTCACGGGCGCGCTGATGGCCCGGTTGCGGCCGCGTTCACAGGAAAGCCGCATTGCCGCGGCCTCTGGCGCCGGTGGGGGAGAGCGGGCCGGGCAGCGTCCGGTGCGTGAATCCGATCCGACAATCCGAATGATATAAAAGCCGCGGATGATGATTCGCGGTGGCCGATGTTTCGGCGCACAGGAGGTCCAATGCTTCGTTTGCTGGCCGTTCTCGTCGTCGCTCCCGCCGTCCTGGCGTCCTCGGTGGCGCTGGCCCAGTCGCGGTTTCCGCTGCCGCTGCCCGCTTCGCGCGGGACCGACGAGGATCAGAAGGCCTGCCAACGCGATGCCACCACGTTGTGCAAGCCTTATCTCGGCGACGACATGGCGGTGCTGAGCTGCTTCCAGTCGCAGCGCCAGAAGCTCAGCGTCCCGTGCCGCAAGGTGCTCGAGAAGTACGGCCAGTGAGCCGCTGAACCGCTCCAGCGCGGCGCCGATGGCGCCGCGTCCGTCGTTCCGAACGCCCGCTGTCAGATCGTCAGCACCACGTTCCCCGCGACCCGCCCGCTCTCGACCGCCTCGTGCGCGTCGACGGCGGCGGCGAGCGGCATCGTCGCGGCGATGTTGTGGACGAGCCGCCCCGAGGCGAGCGCCTCGGCGATGATCGCGAGCGCCGTCGCGCGCTCCTGCGCCGTCAGCTCGTAGACGAACACGAACTGCAGCGTGATCTGGTTCGCCAGGAAGAAGTAGAGCGGCACGCCGCCGTCCATGGCGCCGGTGCCGTAGACGACGACTTTTCCGCGCGGCCGCAGGACGCCCGGCAGAAGCGCCGCATTGGCGGCGATGTCGAGCTCGATCACGGCATCGACTCCGGCCCCTTCGGTCAGCTCCTTCACCCGCGCCCCGACATCCTCGCGTCGATAGTCGATCACGTGGTCGGCGCCGGCGGCGCGGGCGAGCGTCGCCTTCTCGGGCGAGCTGACCGTGGTGATCACCACGGCGCCACGCATCTTGGCGAGCTGGATGGCGTAATGCGACACCGCGCCGGCGCCGCCGCTGATCAGCAGCGTCGAGGCCACGTCCGCCTGCGCGGTCGCGATCACATGGGCCGCCGTCATCACCGGAATGCCGAGGCAGGCGCCGGCCTCCACGCTCACATCGGCGGGCAGGGGAACGGCCATGGCGCTCGGCAGCGCGACCCACTCGGCGCAGGTGCCGAAGGCGCGCTTCCACTGCGCATTCCAGGTCCATACCCGCTCGCCGATGCGCGCCTCCGGCACTCCGGCCCCGACCGCGTCGATGACGCCGGCGCCGTCGCTGTGCGGGATCACGCGCGGGAAGGCGATCTTGCGGGTGCGGCCCTCGCGCGCCTTCACGTCGGACGGATTGACGCCCGAGGTGGCGAGGCGGACCCGCACCTCGCCGGGGCCGGGCTCCGGGGTCGCCATCTCGCCGACGGTCAGCACCTCACGAGCGGGACCGTTCCGCTCGTACCAGACTGCGCGCATTGCAAACTCCTCACCGCCGATCGAGCGCCGGCCGGAACCGCCGTCGCGGGGTCCGGTTGATCCGGCACATCATCGAGGAGTTCCACATGCTGCACAACGACATCCAGGCGCATATGGACGTTGTCGGGGCCGACGACCTGCCGGTCGGAACCGTGGACCGCATCGACGGCGACCACATCATGCTGACCCGGACCGGCCCGGAAGCCGGAGGCTGCCATCATCTGGTGCCGCTCGTCTGGGTCGAGGAGGTGGACGACAAGGTCCGCCTCAGCCTGGTGTCCGACGACGCCATGGCCCAGTGGCAGGCGACTGAGCTGTAGCCGCCGACCTGGTAGCTGCCGACCTGGTAGCGGCCAACTTGGCGCCCACTGACCTGAAGGCCCACAGGGCCGGCCGTGGGCGAGGGCCGCGTCGTCTGCCGCGGCCCGTGTCCGTCAGCGTCCGGTGAGGCGGCTCCACTGCTCGCGAAGCTGCACCGTGGCCGCGTCGGTCGACTCCTTCACCACGTCCCAGTTGACGAAGCGGCGCTCGCTCGCCGCCACCGTGCTGTCGCGCAGATAGGCGCCGCCGACCGCGGCGGTGAAGCCCAGAACGAACGCAAACAGGACGCGCATCGCACGACCTCCTCGGACCCTCGCCGAACGACCACGAGGCGATCCCCGCGGTGTTCCGGCACCCACTGGTAGAACCTGATTTCAGCGGTACGAGGGCACAATTTTCTCGCCGCCGGGGTGTTCCTCTCGGCAGGCTGTCGCTTTATAGCTGCTCTGCGCCGCAGGCTGTTGCCGCGGCTTTGCCACAGGGGTATGAGCGCGCCCACGCTAGGGCCGCTGTAGGGGAGTCGAGATGGCCGTCGAGCGCACCTTTTCCATCATCAAGCCGGATGCCGTCGCCCGCAATATCACGGGCGCGATCAATGCCATGATCGAGCAGGCCGGTCTCCGGATCGTCGCCCAGAAGCGCGTCCGCATCACCCGCGAGCAGGCGCAGACCTTCTACGCCGTCCACAGCGCCCGGCCGTTCTTCGGCGAGCTGGTCGACTTCATGATCTCGGGTCCCGTCGTGGTCCAGGTGCTCGAGGGCGACAATGCCATCGCGCGCTATCGCGAGGTCATGGGCGCCACCGATCCGGCCAAGGCGGCCGAGGGCACCATCCGCAAGGTCCACGCCAAGTCGATCGGCGAGAATTCGGTGCACGGCTCCGACGCGCCCGAGACGGCGGCGATCGAGATCGCCCAGTTCTTCTCCGGCAACGAGATCGTCGGCTGACGATCCGCCGGCCGGTCGGCGGGACGCTGGGTCGCGCCATGGTTGTGTCTAGTTCGATTGCATAGTTCACGGCTGCGGACCGGCGGTTCGTCCGGCCGCCAACGAGGCTGACCATGATCGCGGCTGACTACCTGAATCCGGCCTACTGGAGCGCCGTCATGCAGAGCGGGATGGCCGAGATGGCCGCCCCCGCGTTCTGGGTGGCGGTCGGCAAGATCATCTGGATCAACATCCTGCTCTCGGGCGACAACGCCGTGGTGATCGCCATGGCGTGCCGCAGCCTGCCGCCCAAGCAGCGCTTCTGGGGCATGATCCTGGGCGCCGGCGTCGCCGTCGGCCTGCGCATCCTGTTCACCGTCATCATCGCCTCGCTGATGACGATGCCGTACCTGAAGATCGCCGGCGGCCTGGCGCTGTTCTACATCGCCTGCAAGCTCCTGGTGCCCGACGACTCGCACGGCGAGGTGGAGGCGGCCGACCATCTGTGGCGCGCGGTGCGCATGGTCGCCATCGCCGACATCGTGATGAGCCTCGACAACGTCATCGCCATCGCGGCGGCGGCCGGCGGCAGCCTCCTGCTGCTGATCTTCGGCCTCGCCGTGTCGGTGCCGCTGATCATCGCCGGCGCGGCGCTGATCATGGGCCTCCTCGACCGCTTCCCGATCCTGATCTGGGCCGGCGCGGCGCTGCTCGGCTGGATCACGGGCGAGGTGCTGGCGACCGACCCGGCCGTCGAGCCGCTGCTGGTCGCGCGCTTCGGGGCGGAGGGCGCCCACCAGGTGGAGCTCGCCGCGGCGGCGGTCTGCGCCGTGCTGGTGCTGCTGGTCGGCGGCCTGTGGCGCCGCTCCAAGCAATCTCGCGCGGCCGAGAAGGTGGCCGAGCACGAGGCGTGATCGCGGCGCGGTCGTCGCGCCGATCAAAAAGGACAACGGCCCCGGGCGACCGGGGCCGTTTTTTGTTCGGTCGCTTTGGAGGGCGTTGCTGCCATCCTTTGACGAATTGCCGAGTGCGGCGGCGCTCCCTGTCCCCGGCGGGGAGAGGGCCGGGGTGAGGGGGCGCCGACGCCGGTTGTTTATCGAGAGGGCGGCACCCCCTCTCCCGACGCGCTCCGCCCGTCGACCTCTCCCCGCCGGGGAGAGGTACAAAGTGGGCGCCTCACGCCTCCTCGACACCGCGGAGGCGCAAGCCCGCCTTCACGATCTCCATCACGACCAGGAGCGTCGCCCCGACCGCCGTCGCCACCCCCCAGTCGCCGAGCGTCAGGCCGACAGTGTGGAAGGCCGCCTGCATGAACGGCGCGTAGACCACCAGGATCTGGGCGGCGAGCGAGAACGCCACGGCGGCGATCAGCCACGGATTGGCGAACAGCCCGGCGAAGGCGCTGCGATGGCCCGAGCGGGCGTTGAAGACGTTGAAGAGCTGGAACATCATCAGCGTCGTGAACGCCATGGTACGGGCATAGGCCTCGTCGGCGGGGTTCGGCGCCGCCTCCGTGGCGAACAGCGTGATCATGCCGCCCGGATAGTAGGCGTCGAGCACCAGGAGCGTGCCGACCATCATCACGACACCGACGCCGCCGATCCGCACCCAGTCGGCCGTGCCGATGACGCCGGCGCCGCGCTGCCGCGGCTTGCGGCTCATCACGTCGGCGTCCTTGGGATCGATGCCGAGCGCCAGCGCAGGCGGGCCGTCGGTGATCAGGTTGATCCACAGGAGCTGCGCCGCGAGCAGCGGCAGGAACAGGCCGTGGCTGGCCGAGGCGAGCCCGAGCAGGCCGGCGAACATCACGCCCGCGAACATGGTGAGCAGCTCGCCGGCGTTCGACGACAACAGGTAGACGAGATACTTGCGGATGTTGTCGAAGATCCCGCGACCCTCCTCGATCGCCTTGACGATGCTGGCGAAGTTGTCGTCGGTGAGGACCATGTCGGCGGCCTCCTTGGAGACGTCCGTGCCGGTGATCCCCATGGCGACGCCGATATTGGCGGTCTTCAGCGCCGGCGCGTCGTTGATGCCGTCGCCCGTCATCGCGACGATGTGGCCGCGCCGCTGCAGCGCCTCGACGACGCGCAGCTTGTGGTCGGGATCGACGCGGGCGAACACCCGCACGTCCTCGACGATGCGGTCGAGCTCGGCGTCGCCCATCCGCCGCAGCTCGGCCCCGGTGACGACGCGGGTGCCGGGCTCGACGATCATGAGCTCGCGGGCGATCGCCTCGGCGGTCGCCGGATGGTCGCCGGTGATCATCACGGTACGGATATGGGCGCGCTTGGCGGTCGCGACCGCCTCCTTCGCCTCCGCCCGCGGCGGGTCGATCATGCCGACGATGCCGAGCAGGACGAGATCGTCCTCGATGTCCTCCGGCAGCTCGACGTCGCCCATCGTGCCGGTGGCGATCGCGGTCGGGTCGAGCCCGAGCGCCTCGGCCCGGATCGAGCGGACGGCCACCGCGAGCGTGCGCAGCGCCTGTGCGGCGAGGGCGTCGTTGCGCTCGGCCATCGCGGCGCGGCCGGCGTCGTCGAGCGAGATCGCCGTGTCGCCGTCGAAGATCTCGCGGCAGCGCGGCAGCAGGATCTCGGGAGCGCCCTTGACGCACAGCGTGAGCTCGCCGGGCCGGCCACGGTCGGCGTGCAGGGTGGCGTGGCGCTTGCGTTCCGACGTGAACGGGATCTCGGCGACGCGCGGCATCGCCGCGAGGGCCGCCTCGGTCAGCCCCGCCTTGCGGGCCGCGACCACCAGGGCGCCCTCGGTCGGGTCGCCCTGCACGACCCAACGCCCCTCGCGCGACGAGAGTGTCGCGTCGTTGACCAGAGCGGCGGCCTGCAGGGTCCGCACCACCGCCTCCTGGACGTCCGGCCGGCTCGCCAGCGGCGCGCCCCTCACCGTGAGCTCGCCCTCCGGCGCGTAGCCGCTGCCGGAGACGTCGACCACCGCATCGCCGGCCAGCACGGTGCGGACCGTCATCTCGTTGCGGGTCAGCGTGCCGGTCTTGTCGCTGCAGATCACCGTGGCGGCGCCGAGCGTCTCGACCGCCGGAAGCTTGCGGACGATGGCGTTGCTCTGCGCCATCCGGCGCACGCCGAGACTGAGCCCGACCGTGACGATCGCCGGCAGCGCCTCCGGGATCGCCGCGACGGCGAGCGCCACGGCGAACAGGAAGAGGCCGAGGATGGCGTCGAGATCGGTGACCGGGTTCTTCAAGAGGCCGGTCGCGAAGACGACCGCGCAGATCACCAGCATGATGATCGAGAGCCGCTTGCCGGTGCGGTCGAGCTCCTTCTGCAGGGGCGTCGCCTGCTTCTCGGCGCCCTCGATCAGCTCGGCGATCTTGCCGACCTCGGTGCCCATGCCGGTCGCGACGACGACGGCGCGGCCGCGCCCGTAGGTCGCCGTGGTGCCGGCATAGAGCATGTTCTTGCGGTCGCCGAGGCCGACCTCGTGGTCGATCGCGGCGGCGTCCTTCACCACCGGCACGCTCTCGCCGGTCAGCGCCGCCTCGTCGGTGCGCAGGTTGGCGTCCTCGATCACCCGCGCATCGGCCGGAATGCGGTCGCCCGCCTCGACGAGCAGCACGTCGCCCGGGACGATGTCGTGCGCCGGGATGCGCTGACGCTCGCCGTCGCGCACCACGGTCGATTCGGGCGCCGCGAGCGCCATCAGGGCGCGTACCGATCGCTCCGCGCGCGCCTCCTGGACGAAGCCGAGCAGGGCGTTGAGCAGCACGATCGCCATGATGACGATCGCCTCGTAGGGCAGGGCGGATTCGCGCGGCTCCTCGAGCAGCCACTCGACCCCGGAGATGACGGTGGCGACCAAGAGGATGATCACCAGGAAGTCCTGGAACTGCTCGGCGAGGCGGCGCCACCACGGGGTCTCGGGCGCGCTCTTGAGGCGGTTCTCGCCGTGGGCGGCGAGGCGGCGCTCCGCCTCGGCCGCGG
>NZ_JBEOMB010000041.1:0-29580 GCF_046000175.1 Rhodoplanes sp. SY1 | reverse complement strand
GACCCGAGCCCTGCCGCTCGGCGGCGGCCGGACGATCCGGGCCGGAGCGCTCCGCCGCCGGACGCTGCGGGTTGCGGCCGTCCGGACCGCTGCGGTCCTGACCGCTGCGGTCCTGACCGCTGCGCTCTGGCCCGCGCTCCTGGCCGGTCCGCTCGCCGCGACCGGTACGGTCGCCGCGGTCGCCGGGGGCGTCGCGCTCGCTGCGGCCCTGCCGCTCGCGGCGCTCGTCACGTCGCTCCTCGCGGCGCTCGGCGCCCTGGCGGCGGGCGTCGTCGCGATCCGCGGGCGCCGCCCCCTGGCGGCGCGTGTCGTCACGATCGGCCGGGCGGGATCCCTCCCGGGTCGCCGGCGTCTGGTCGCGCCGCTCGCCCGTCGTCGGGGCGCGCTCGCCGTCGCGGGCGCCGGTCGCCTGCCCGGGCGTCGTTCCTCCGGTCGCCGTATCTGCGGGGGCCGTGCCGTCCGGCCGGCGGGCGTCCGTGCCGGTCGGCGCGTCGCCGGGGGCCGCCTGGCGCGCCGCACGCGGAGGATTGTCGCCGAGCCGCCCCTGATCGCCGGTCAGCGCCTGCGGGGCCGGGACGTCGCGGGCCGGCTGGATCGCGGTCCGGGTCTGACGCAGATACGAGGTCTCGCGCACGGCGCGCGAGCGCCGGTCGCGCAGGTCGTTCACCTGAATCTCGACCGCGCCCGGAATGCGCCCGGTGCCGACCAGCACGCGCGGCTGCACCGACCAGGTGCGGATGGGGCGCCCATAGGCGGCCGCGATGTAGGCCGGCGGGATGCCGGGATTGACGGCGAAGCGCGGCCCGCGGTCCGACACGATCACGGTGCGGTTCACGATCACGGTCTCGCGGATGTAGACGTCGCGCTCGCGCGGCGGCAGCAGCACGGTCGTCACCCGCTCGGCGACCAGATCGCGCGGCCGCACGAACACCCAGTAGCTCGGCCGCTCGCGCACCTCGACGACGATCTCGTCGGGCGGCAGCGGCGCCCAGCCGACTGCCTTGTCGCCCCGCCGCCAATCGACCCAGGCGGGACCCCACTCACGACCCGGAACCCACACCCACCCGGCGTCGCCGTCGTCGACCCAGCGGCCGTAGTGATAGACCACCAGCCCCCACGCGGCCTCCTCGTCGACCGCGGTCCAGTACCAGCCGTAATCGTCGGTGTAGACCCAGCGGCCGCGCGTGTAGGGCCGCCAGTCGCGGCCGACATTCGCCGGCACCCAGACCTCGCCCCAGCGCGAATGGCGCTGCCACTTGCCGTGCGGCGCCAGCGCCTCGCGGAACTCGACCGACACCTCGACGCGCTCCTGCGCAGCGACGGGCGTCGCGACCGCGGCCGGCAGCGCCACCATGGCGGTGACGACACCGACGACGAGCGCCGTCGATCCGAGCAGATGCGTCGTGACAGACCGGACAGGGTTCGGCTTCATCACTTCCTCCAGGATCGAGCGAGTGGGGCGGATTGGGCGGTCGTGAGAACGCACGACCGTGATCGCGCGTCGGGATCGGTAGGACTCGGGTGGGTGCCGACGCGGCTGCCGACGCGGCTTCGGCGCCGGCCGCAGCTCGCGTCAGCGCAGGCCCAGGAAGGACAGGATCGCCAGGACCACCACGATCAGGCCGATGATGTAGATGATGCTGTTCATGCCTCGCCTCCGCCGTTCCGGCCGCGCACGGCCGTTCGGTGGCTCAACCGGGGCGACTGGCGAAAGTTCCTGCTCGTGGCACCGCCCGGCGGGTGGGGCGACGCTGCCGGCGTGGCGTTCGGGTCGACGGCACGCCCGGACGGACGGTCGCATACGTGGCTTGCCGGAGGGCCGTGCTCTTGACCGCGTGCCGGCACCCGGCTACTGCCGTTCTGGAATTATTCGAACGGATTTTTTTGGCGGCCGGCCTACCCTGTCGCGCTGTTCTCGATCGAGCCGGACGCCCCATTTCGGAGAGTCGTCATGCGCATCGTTCTCGTCCTCGTGGCCCTGGTCGCGGTGCTGTTCGCCTTCGACAAGATCCCGTTCATCTCGAAGCGGCAGCCGGCCGCGCCCGTGACGGCGGCGACGCCGGCGGCCGCCCCGAAGGCTCCGGCCGCGAGCGCCGCGGCAGCCGCGTCCGCGCCGACCAAGGTGGCTGCGGCGCCGGTGTGGGTGACCACGCAGAAGTGCTACAAGTCGCCGTGGGGCACGATCAACTGCACGGACACCTACGCCCGCCAGTGATCCATCCGCGTGCGCCCGCCATTCCGCCCGCATCGGTGATCCGGCGCGGCTCGGTGCTCGCACGCGAGTCGTGATCAGTCTCTCGCGCGGCGTGGTGCTTCCGCACGAGACGCTTCGGCCGCGAGGCGGTCCGGCGTGACATCGCTTCGCCGGCCGATGGTCCACCTGCCGGTGGGCTGTCGGGTGTCTGCTCGTCGTCGTGTCGGCCGGCCGGGTGACCCGCCGGCCCGACCGGCCGCTCGCGGCCCTTTCTCTTCGCGGCCTTTTCTCTCCGGGCACTCTCTCAGCGCGCTTTCTCAGCGCGCTCTCTCGGCCTGTTCTCTCCCGGCGCCCTTTTCGGCACAGCCGGGCTCGCTGCCGTCGCAGCGTGCGCCGCATCACCCGATCCGACATCGATCGATCCACGTCCGAGCCATTTCGCGGGACCGCCATGACGGACCGATTCGAGCCGCGCGTCTGGACGCCGGAGCTCCTGGCGGCGCTGCGGCACAGCGTCGAGACGACCGACCGCGCGCTGTCCGCCATCGCGAAGGCGCATGCGATCCCCCGTTCGACCTTCTATTCGCTTGTCCGCCGCGAGGGCTGGCATCGACCGGGCGCCGACCCGCACGCGGAACCGGCACGCGCCTCTGCGCAGCCGTGCGCCCGCAAGACGTCGCGGCCGCGCGCCCGCAAGAAGGCGCGGCGCCCGCGCAGCTGCCGTGCTCCGGCCGCCGCACGCGAGCCGACGGCGTCGCCGCCGCCGCCGTCGCTGGTCGCGCCGCCGTCGACATCGGATCTCGCCGAGCGGCTCGAGCGGGCGGTGGCCCGCGAGATCGCGGCGCTCGAGGCGAGCCGGTCGGCCCCGCCCGAGCCGGCCGGCACGGTGCGCAAAAGCACGGCGCAGCGGAGCGCGGCGAGCGATACCGAGCGGGTGGTGCGCAGCCTGGAGCGCCTCACCGACACGCTCGCCAAGGTGCGCCGTCTGCGCGAGCCCGTCCCGAGCGATCCCGATGACGACCTGCCCCGAGACATCGACGAGTTCCGTCGCGTGCTTGCGCGCCGCATTGAGCAGCTCGTCCGCGGCGGGGCTGACCGGGACGATGCTGGCGGGCCTGCGGGCGACGGCGCTGCGGAGGCTCGCGGCTGACTTCGCGCTGTTCGCCCATCCGCATCAGCAGCACGCCGAGACCGGCAACGACGGCGGCCCGTGGACGACCTGGCTGGTGCTGGGCGGGCGCGGCGCCGGCAAGACCCGGCTCGGCGCCGAATGGGTGCGGGCGCTGGTCGCCGGCACGCCGCCTTATGCGGCGCATCGCTACGGCGCGCTGGCGCTGATCGGCGAGAGCGAGCGCGACGCCCGCGACGTGATGGTGGAGGGCGCCTCCGGGCTCCTGCGCATCTCGCCGCGGGCCGAGCGGCCGACTTGGGTGCCGACGCGCCGCCGCCTCGAATGGCCGAACGGCGCGGTGGCGCAGGTGTTCTCGGCCGACGATCCGGATTCCCTGCGCGGCCCGCAGTTCGATGCGGCGTGGTGCGACGAGCTGGCGAAGTGGCGCCACGCCGAGGCCGCCTTCGACATGCTGCAGTTCGGCCTGCGGCTCGGCCCGCGGCCGCGCCAGATGATCACCACGACGCCGCGGCCGATCCCGCTGATCCGTCGCCTGCTCGCCGATCCGCACACGCGGGTGACGCGGGCCGGCACGGCGGCGAACCGCGATCACCTGTCGCCCGTGTTCCTCGAGACGATCGTCGCCCGCTACGCAGGCACGCGGCTCGGCCGCCAGGAGCTCGACGGCGAGCTGATCGACGACCGCCCCGATGCGCTGTGGTCGCGGACGCTGATCGAGACGTGCCGGGTGCGTGCGGCGCCGCCGCTCTCCCGCGTCGTCGTCGGCCTCGATCCGCCGGGCACGTCACGCCGCGGCGCCGACGCCTGCGGCCTGGTCGCAGCGGGGCGGGGCGCCGGCGGCGTCGTCTACGTGCTGGAGGATGCCTCGCAGGCCGGCCTGACGCCCGGCGGCTGGGCGGCGCGCGCCGTCGCGCTCTACCGTCGGCTCGACGCCGATGCGATCGTCGCCGAGGTGAACATGGGCGGCGAGATGGTGAAGACGGTGCTGCGCGAGGTCGATGCGACTGTGCCCGTGAAGGCCGTGCACGCGACGCGCGGAAAATGGCTGCGGGCCGAGCCGGTCGCGGCGCTCTACGAGCAGGGCCGCGTCAAGCATGTCGGCGCGTTCGCGGCGCTGGAGGACGAGATGTGCGACTTCGGTCTCGACGGCCTGTCGTCGGGCCGCTCGCCCGACCGGCTCGACGCGCTGGTCTGGGCCGTGACGGCACTGACCAGCGGCGCGCGGGACGGTCCGCAGGTGCGGCGGTTGTGAGAGTCGCCCGATGCTCAGCGGCGCCGCTGTGGCGCACGGGTGCGCACCGGCTGCTTGCTGGTCGGCGGCTCGATCGTCGCCGGCAGCAGCACGACCGCGAGGGCGAGCAGCAGCACCGGCATGGCGTCCAGGACGATGGCGGTGACGGACTGGTCCATGGGGGTGCTCCTTTTTCCGTGGCCACTTCGTATGTCACGTCGTCCCCGAGAGGGTCCGTAATCGCGAAGCAAGCATTGTGCCGACGATGACACACGGCGCGCGCATCGGCCAGAGCCGCAGCGGCGCGCGACACGACAATTCCTAACATCGTGGCGTGTTCGCCACTACGGGATGCGGAGCATGACAGCTCGTCGACATGCCGGACCCGGCGAAAACAACTGAGTTAACAAGAGCTGAAAGGCATTTGTGCGATGCGCCGGAGCTGATCTGCCGATCGCCGACGATGGCACGAGTTCGTGATCAGGTCGAATCCGTACGGGGAAAGACTCAGCTCTCATCCTCGCCGTGGTGGCGGCGCCGCGCCGCGCGGAGCTGGACGAGATTGCTCGGCGCCGCCCGCGCCTCGGCGGTCGCCGCCTCGATCGCGTGGGCGAGCGTGGCGAGCTCGAAGGGCTTGCGCACCACCGTGAACTCGGCATGGGCGCGCGCCGCCGCCTCGCTGTAGCCCGTCACCAGAACGACGGGGAGGTCGGGCTGCTGCCCGCGCAGCGTGCGGGCGAGCGCGAAGCCGTCCATCTCGCCGGCCATCACCACGTCGCTGACCACCAGCGCGAAACGGTGCTCCGCGACCGCGGCGAGGGCGGCGCGCGCGTCGACGACGTGCTCGACCCGCCAGCCGAGCTCGCCGAGCATCGCTGCGCTCAGCTCGGCGACGTCGGGATTGTCCTCGACCAGCAGCGCCGCGCCGCCCTCCGGTGCGGCCGCCGACCACTCGACGGCGGGCCGCAGGCGCTCCTCGGTGCGCGGCAGATAGAGCGTCACCGTGGTGCCGGCGCCGAGCACGCTCGCGATCGTCACGGTGCCGCCCGACTGATGGGCGAAGCCGTGCACCTGCGAGAGCCCGAGCCCGGTGCCCTGCTGCGCCTGCTTGGTGGTGAAGAACGGATCGAAGACGCGCGGCAGCACGTCGGGCGCGATGCCGGTGCCGGTGTCGGCGACCGACACGGCGACGAAGTCGCCGACGATCTGGTCCGGCGTGTCGGCCGGCGCCAGCACCACGTTCTCGCAGACGATCGTGACGATGCCGCCCGCCGGCGTGGCGTCGCGCGCGTTGACGACGAGATTGAGCAGCGCCAGCTCGAGCTCGCTGATGTCGACCTTGACGGGCCAGGTCGCCTTGACGGCCTGCAGAGCGAGCGTCGTCGCATCGCCGATCGAGCTCTCCAGCATGGCACGGAAGTCGTCGAGCCGCTCGTCGATCCTGATCACGACCGGGTTGAGGGTCTGCCGTCGCGAGAAGGTGAGGAGCTGGCGGGTCAGCGCGCCGCCGCGTCGCGTCGCGATGCCGATCGCCTCGACGGCGCGGACGATCTTGGGGTCGTCGGGCGGCAGATCGCCGGCGGCGAGCGCCTGCAGCGTCTTGAGATGGCCGCCGACGATCATCAGCAGATTGTTGAAGTCGTGGGCGACACCGCCGGTGAGCTGGCCCAGCGCCTCCATCTTCTGGGCGCGGGCGCGCTGCGCCTCCGCCCTCTGCAGCGCCGTCTGGGCCTCGCGGCGCTCGGTGACGTCGCGCGTGATCTTGGCGAAGCCGACCAGGGCGCCGTCCTCGTCGCGGATCGCGTCGATCACGACATGCGCCCAGAACGGGCGGCCGTCCTTGCGCACCCGCCAGCCTTCGGCCTCGTAGCGGCCCTCGTCGGCGGCGCGCTGCAGGGCGCGGGCCGGAAAGCCGGCGGCGCGCTCCTCCTCGGTGTAGAAGCGCGAGAAGTGATGGCCGACGATCTCGTCGGCCGCGTAGCCCTTGATCGCCTCGGCGCCGGCGTTCCAGTTGGTCACGATGCCGTTCGGATCGAGCATGAACAGGGCGTAGTCGGTGACCCCCTTCACCAGCAGACGGAACTGGCGCTCGCTCTCGCGCAGCGCCTCCTGGGCGGCACGCCGCTCGGTGATGTCGCGCGTGATCTTGGCGAAGCCGACGAGGCGGCCGTCGGTGCGGATCGGCTCGACCACGACGGAGGCGAAGAAGCGCGAGCCGTCCTTGCGCACGCGCCAGCCTTCCGCCTCGTAGCGGCCGGTGCGCAGCGCGGTGTCGAGCACCCGCACAGGCGCGCCGGCGAGCCGGTCCTCGCGGGTGTAGAAGCGTGAGAAGTGCTGGCCGAGGATCTCGGCCGCCGAATACCCCTTGAGACGCTCGGCGCCGGTGTTCCAGTGCGTGATCACGCCGGACGGATCGAGCATGTAGATGGCGTGGTCGGTGAGGCTGTCGACCAGCAAGCGAAACTGCTGGTCGTCACTCGGTCGACAGGGAGCTTCGGTGGTTCTTTTCATGTCCGGTGGGGGAGGCCGGACCGCCGAGCGGCGGCACGATGGCAACAGGAGATGGCGAAGGCTCGTCGTCGGACGGCCGCGGCGACGGACGCGGCGGCGGGCCGCGTCGACAGGGTCGTGGGCGTGACGGGAACGCCCCGCAGATGAATTCGTTCCCCGTCTCCTCGCCGCCCCGCCTCACGGCGCGGCGAGGCGCGCGCCCATGCGGTGCGCCGTGTCGACCACCCAGGCCCGGTAGCTCGCCAGCGGCGTCACCCCGGTGAGGCCGCCGCAGCCGGCCGCGAGCTTCGGCCCGGTCGACCAGCTCACCACCCCGGCAACGGCGGGGCCGTTCCCCGTGTCGACGAACACCGGGGCGCCGGAATCGCCCGTGCAGGCGCCGGCGCCCGCCGCCTCGCCGCGGGTCGCCGGATCGTGCAGGCGAAGCTGCAGCGAGCCCGGCCGGCCGGTGGCGACCAGCATGGCGGCACGCGCCGTGCCGCCGCTGCGGCCGTCGCCGCGCACCGAAAGCCCCATGCCGACCACCGTGAAGGCGTCGCCTGGCGCGACCGCCGCGCCGTCGCGCGCCAGCGGCGCCGGCACGAAGCCCGGCGGCAGCGGTGCCGCGGGCTTCAGGAGCGCGATGTCGGCGGTGGCGCGGTGGCCGTTCAGCGCCGCCATGGCGAATCCGGGATGGCGCGCGATAGTGGCGACATCGAGCAGCTTCGGCTGCCGGGCCGCGTCGAAGCTGACGAGCTTGTAGTCGGCGCCCGGCTGCACGCAATGCGCGGCGGTGAGCACGAGATCGCGGGCGATCGCCGCGCCCGTGCAGGACGTGCCGCGCGAGCCGACGATCATCACGACATGACGGGCGAGCTGCGGCGGCGCGTTCGGCGTCGCCACCATGGCGGCGGCCGGCGCGGACGTTCCGAGCACGATCGTGCCGGCGAGGACGAGGCCGGCGAGGAGCCTGGCGGCGAGTGCGAGCGGCAGGGCGAGCGGGCGACGCATGCGCCCGAAGAGCCGCAGCCGGCGCGCTTTGTCAACCTGAAGCCTCGACTTGAAGCCTCGACCTGAGGCCTCGACCTGAAGCGGAGATCCGACATGGCCATTCTCCTCGCCGGACCGGCGAGCGAGCCGGTGACGCTCGCCGACGCCAAGACCTTCCTGCGCGTCGATCACGATGCCGACGACGCGCTGATCGACGGCCTGATCGGAGCCGCGCGAAAGCTGGTCGAGACGGCGACGCGCCGCGCGCTGATCACCCAGACCTGGCGGCTGGTGCGCGACGCCTGGCCGGCCGGGGGGCGCCTGCGCGTCCTGCCGGCGCCGCTGCGCGGCGTGGCCGCGGCGCGCGTCTTCGACGCCGACGGCCTGCCGCAGGCGATCGACCCGGCCGTGTTCACGCTCGACACCGTCTCGCTGCCCGGCCTCGTGAGCTTTTCGCACGCTGCCGTTCCGCCGCCGGGCCTGCGCGTCGCCGGCATTGCGATCGACGTCACGGTCGGGCACGGCGACGACGCGGCCGCGGTGCCGGCGCCGCTCGTCCAGGCGGTGCGGCTGTGGCTCGCGCATCTCTACGAGCACCGCGGCGTCGAGGCGCAGCTGTCGCCGCCGCAGACCATCGCGGCGCTCGTCGCGCCCTTCCGGGTGCTGGCGCCGTGACGCCCGATCCCGCAACGCTCCGTCGCCGCCTCGTGCTCGAGGCGCCGGTGGAGACCGCCGACGGCGCCGGCGGCACGGTTCGTGATCACGTCGCGGTCGCGACCCTGTGGGCGGCGCTCGCGCCGCGCGACGGCCGCGGCGCGAGCGAGGCCGACGCGGCCGGTGCCGTCGTCACTCATCGAATCCTGCTGCGCTCCGGACCCGAGATCACGACGCGCCACCGGTTTCGCGCCGGCACGCGGCTGTTTCGGGTGATCGCCGTGCGCGATCTCGACCCGGCCGGCCGGTTTCTGATCGTCGATGCCGAGGAGCGCATCGACTGATCTCGATTCCGCCTTTCTGATCACATCACGGAGACGTCCCATGTCCACGGCCGCCGTGGCGCTGCGCAGCGCCGTGCATGCCGCCTTGTCGTCCGACGCCGCGCTCGTCGCGCTGCTCGGTGGCGCCCGGGTCTACGACGAGCCGCCGCGCCGTCCCGCCTTTCCCTACGTCACGCTCGGCGAAGCGCGCGCGACCGACGTCTCCGGCGACATGGCGCCGACCGAGGAGCATCAGCTCACGCTGCACGCCTGGTCGCGCCAGGGCGGCCACCGCGAGGCGCATGTGATCGCCGGCGCGCTCCTGCAGGCGCTCGACGACGCGGCGCTGACGCTCGCCGGCCACCGCCTCGTCAACCTGCGCTTTTCGCTCGCCGACGTGCGGCGCGACGCCGACGGCCGCACCTATCACGCCCTGGTGCGCTTCCGCGCCGTCACCGAGCCGGCGTGATCCTGATCAGATCGGAGAAACGACATGGCCGCTCAGAAAGGCAAGGACCTGCTCCTGAAGGTGCAGGACGGCGCCGGATTCGTGACTGTCGCGGGCTTGCGCTCGCGACGGCTCGCCTTCAACGCCGAGACGGTCGACATCACGCATGCCGAGTCGGTCGACCGCTGGCGCGAGCTCCTCGACGGCGCCGGCGTCAAGCGCGCCGCCGTGTCGGGCCGCGGCCTGTTCAAGGATGCCGCCTCCGACGCGCTGCTGCGCCAGACCTTCTTCGACGGCACGGTGCGCACCTATCAGCTCGTCGTCCCCGACTTCGGCACCGTGACGGGACCGTTCCAGATCACCAGCCTCGAATTCGCCGGCGAGCACGACGGCGAGGTGACGTTCGAGCTGGCCCTCGAGTCCGCCGGCGCGCTCACCTTCGCGGCGCTTTAGAGCGGTGATCATCGGCGCCACACTCCGCTCATTCCAGCGCAAGCGGGACTCCAGGAGCGACATGCCGTGTCGCCCCTGGGTGCTCGCCTTCGCGAGGACGAGCGGACGTCGGGGCGGTTCATCAGAACCCAAGACTGCTCGGGTCCATCATGCCGCTCGAACACTCTCTCGGTGGCTTGCCGGCTCGATTACCGGCAAGACCTGTGGGAGATTGATGCAGGGACTTGGGCCGAATTGGAGATGATCCGGACACAGCCAGAAGCCACTCGAAAGAACTGAATCGGAATCATGACGTGGAAGCCCCTTTACCGCGCACGGAGTGGCCGCAAAGGAAGAAAGTCACGGTGTGACTGACGATCAGCTCGACGAGCAAGAAAAGACCTGGGGCAAGCTTCACGACCGTATCACCAGCGTGTTGGACGAGTTCGGCGTTGCTGACCCGATGGGCGCGGGGGACTACCTCGTCGGCGACGATAACTATGGCTTTCGCTGCAACACCGTCGAGGTTCATTCTCTGGCGATGCTGCGTTCCGCTGTCATCAGAGCGCTGCAGGTGCAGCTCGCGGACGCTGACGATTGGGAGATCGTCGTGGCGGTCGATATCCCCGGTACGGAGGATCGGTGGCCGCCGATGGGCCTGATCATCCATCGAGACGAGATCATCGACGACCTCCAGCGAAGCTACTTTCCAACGGAGTTCCAGGATCTCGCCTACGAGGGCAGTCGGGCGGGCACGGGTTACGACTGATCTGAAGCGGTCGTCGGACTCGCCTGAAATCAAACGGCGGCACTGGGGCGACCGTACGATCGACGCACGCCTGTTGTGACGTCTCCGTCGCGATCGTCGTTTGCCGCATCGCTGGGTCTGAAAACAAGAAGGCCGCGGCGCTGGCGCCGCGGCCTTGGTGATCCGAGCGAGACGACGGATCAGAAAACGTATTGGTTCACTGCAGCGTCAGGCCGGAGATGCCGAGCGCGACGTTGACGCCGACATACTCCTGCAGCTTCAGCGGCTGCAGCGACACGACGCCACCGGGGCCACCGGCCAGGACGTTGCTGCCCAGCCCGACGCCGACGGCGAGCGAGCTCGACGCACCGGAGTAGCGGCCGGCCAGCGCCTTTCGCGGAATGCGCTTGATCGGCGGCGCCCACACGCTCCACATCACCGGAGCGCCCTGGCTGATGCCGACGTCGACGCCGACGCGCGAGAGAGCGCCGGCATAGACCTGCTGGCGGCCGCGGATGGGCTTGAAGATGCATTGCGCCTGCTGGTTCGAGCCGAGCACGAAGCCGACCGTCGGCGAGACTTGGCAGGCGAGCGTGCCGACATTGACGAGCGACTGCGCCGAGGCGGGCGTGCACGCGAGCACGGCGCCGCCGGCGAGCAGGAGAGCGACTTTCAACCGGGACATGAACTCCTCCACTTTCCACGCGGTCGCCGCATCGCCGACACGGGCGGTGACGGTGGAGCCGCGCGACCGATAGAGGAGCCCGAACGAGACGAGTCAATCGTGCAGGCGCACCGACGGCGCAGTCTGGACGCATTCCGGACGCCGGTGCGACCGAACAGCAACGGCGTCGTCGCGCTGTCACGTCACGTCCACGCCCTCGCCATCGACGCGCCACGATGTCGCCGCGTCTCGACAGCTTCTGCGCGAGGCTGATCGTCAAGCCGCTGCGGTCGCGTCGGTCGCGGCGTGAGACCGGGGCCGCAACAGCACGCAGCGCGCGACATGAGTCGCGTGGGTCTCGATCTCCTCCGGAACGCCTTCGGTGCACGCCGGAAGCGCCTGCGCGCAGCGCGGCGCGAAGGCGCAGCCGGGCGGCAGCGCGGTGAGATCGGGCGGCGCGCCCGGGATCGTCTCCAGCCGCGCGCCCTTGGTGAACACGTGATCGGCCCGCGAGGCGAGCAGGCCGCGCGTGTAGGGATGCGCCGGGGCGCGGATCACGTCGCGGCAGGTTCCGCGCTCGACGATGCGGCCCGCATACATCACGGCGATGCGGTCGGCGACCTCGGTGGCGACGCCGATGTCGTGGGTGACGAAGATCACGGCAAGGCCGAACTCGCGCTGCAGCTCGCGCAGGAGGAGCAGGATCTGGATCTGCACCGTGGCGTCGAGCGCCGTCGTCGGCTCGTCGGCGAGCAGCACCTTGGGCCGGCAGGCCAGCGCGAGCGCGATCATGGCGCGCTGGCGCATGCCCCCCGACATCTCGTGCGGGAAATTGTCGAGCCGGCGCTCGGGGGAGGGGATGCGGACGCGCTCGAACAGCTCCAGCGCGCGGGCGCGCCCCGCCTTGTGCGACACGCCCTCGTGGCGCACCACGGCTTCCGCGATCTGATCACCGACCCGGTAGACCGGATCGAAGGCGAGGCCGGGCTCCTGGAAGATCATCGCGACGGTGCCGCCGCGAAAGCGTGCGAGCTCCTTTCGCGACAGGGCCGTCACGTCGCGGCCGTCGACCACGAGCCGACCGCCGATGCGGGCGCGTCTCTCCGGCAGCAGCCGCATCAAGGCGCGCAACGTGACGCTCTTGCCGGATCCCGACTCGCCGAGCAGCGCGACCACCTCGCCGGCCCCGAGCGAGAGATCGACACCGGCGACGACGCGCACGGGCTTCGCGCCGCCGACGAAGTCGACGGTGAGGTCGTTGACGGACACGAGGGGCGCGCCGGCGGGCGGGGTGCTCATGCGGCGGTCTCCTGCAGCGGCGCGGCCTGCGGATGGCCGGAGCCTGCTTGCGCCATCAGGCAGGCGACCTGGTGGGGGCCGGCGACGGTGGCGAGCGCGGGCTCGACATGGGCGCAGATCGCCGAGGTGGCGCGGCAGCGGGTATGGAAGCGGCAGCCGGGCGGCGGATCGATCGGGTTCGGCGGATCGCCGGAGAGCGGCGCTTCTTGCGTGCGCGCATCGGGATCCATCGACGGCATCGAGGCCAGCAGCGCGCCCGTGTAGGGGTGGCTCGGCGCTTTCAGGATCACGTCGGAGGGGCCGACCTCGGCGACCCTGCCGAGATACATCACCATCACACGGTCGGCCATGAAGCGCACGACGTTGAGGTCGTGAGAGATGAACATGTAGGTTAGGCCGAATTCGGCCTTCAGGTCGAGCAGCAGGTTGAGCACCTGCGCCTCGACCGACTTGTCGAGCGCCGACACGGCCTCGTCGAGAATCACGAGGCGCGGCTGCAGGGCGAGCGCGCGGGCGATGTTGATGCGCTGACGCTGGCCGCCGGAGAGCTCGTGCGGATAGCGGCCGGCGAAGCGGGCCGGCTCGAGCCCGACCTTGAAGAGCAGATCGTGGGCGCGGCCCATCGCCTCGCGTTTCGAGACGCCGTGCACGCGTGGCCCGAACGCGATCGTGTCCTCGACGGTGAGGCGCGGATTGAGCGAGGCGTAGCTGTCCTGGAACACCATCTGGACCTCGCGCCGGTAGGTCGTGAGGTCGAGGGCGCGGGAGCCGAGCGCCTCGCCATCGAAGACGATCTCGCCGGCGTCGGGCGCGATGATCTGCATCACGAGGCGCGCCGTGGTCGACTTGCCGCAGCCGGATTCGCCGACGACGCCGAGCGTCTCGCCCTTGGCGATGTCGAAGTCGACGCCGTCGACCGCTCGCACGGCGCCCGTGGTGACGCCGCGCCAGCTCTTGCGGCCGCCGAAATGCTTGACGAGACCGCGCACCGAGAGGAGCGGCTGGGCGGGACCGCCGCGGTCGCGCGTCGCGGGATCGAACGATGTGTCGACGGTCGAGTTCGAGAACGAGTCGGTCACGCCTTCACCTCCATGGCCGAGCGCAGCCCGTCGGAGAGAAGATTGAAGGAGATCGACGTGACGAAGATCATCACGCCGGGCAGTGCCGCGACCATCGGCTGGGTGTAGATCGCGGTGCGCAGCGTGTTGAGCATCAGGCCCCATTCCGGCTCCGGCGGCTTGGAGCCGAGCCCGAGGAAGGAGAGGCCGGAGGCGAGGATCATCGACACGCTGATCAGGCTGGTCGCGTAGACGAAGATCGGACCGAGCACGTTGCCGAGCACGTGCACGCGCACGATGGTGAACGGCCCGGCGCCTGACACGCGCGCCGCCTCGACATAGTCGCGGGTGCGGATCTGCGTGGTCACGCTCTCGGCGACGCGCGTCACCTGGGGGACGAACACGACCGTGAGCGCCACGATGGCATTGAGGATGCCGGCGCCGAGCGTGCCGGACAGCGCGATGGCGAGCAGTACCGACGGGAAGGCGTAGAACACGTCGACGGTGCGCATGATGACGGTGTTGACCCAGCCGCCCGCATAGCCGGCCGCGATGCCGAGCAGCGAGCCGATCCCGAAGGCGCAGAAGACCGGCAGCACGCCCATCAGGAGCGACAGGCGCCCGCCGTAGATCAGGCGGCTCAGCATGTCGCGGCCGAGCTCGTCGGAGCCGAGCGGGAAGCTCGGCGTGCCGATCGGGCGCAGGCGCCGGATCATGGAGCTCTTGTAGGGATCGGCGGGCGCGATATAGGGCGCGAAGATCGCCGCGAGCACGATCAGCAGGATGATCACGGCGGCCGTCATGGCGACCGGATCGCGCGAGAGGCGACGCAGCACGCCGGCCCAGTATCCGCGGCCGAGCTGCTTCACGGGTGCGACGGAAGGAGCGGTGTCGGCGGTCATCACGGCCATGGGTGTCTCCGTCAGCCCCGCTTGATGCGCGGATCGAGGGCGGTCTGCAGCACGTCCACGGCGAGGTTGAGGAGCACGAAGAACATCGCGAGGATCAGGATCGTGCCCTGCAGCAGCGGCAGGTCGCGCTGGAAGATCGCGGCGTTGAGGAGGAAGCCGGAGCCCGGCCAGGAGAACACCGTCTCGATCAGGATCGAGCCGCCGAGCAGATAGCCGAGCTGAAGGCCCATCACGGCGAGCGCGGTCGGCGCGGCGTTGACGACGACGTGGCGGAACACGCCGAACTCGCTCATGCCCTTGGCGCGCAGCGCCTCGACGAAGTCCTGGGAGAGGATGTCGCCGACCAGCGCTCGCACGGTGCGGGCGATGACGCCCATCGGGATCACCGACATGGTGATGGCGGGGAGGATGATGTAGCGCAGATGCGCGGCGTCGGGCCGCCAGTCGGAGGAGCCGTCGGGCCCGGCACCGGTCGGCGGCAGCCAGCCGAGCTGCGCCGCGAAGATGATCACCAGCACCATGCCGAGCCAGTAGTGCGGGACGCTGACGCCGAGCACGGAGATGAAGGACGCCAGCTTGTCGAGCCAGGAATCGCGAAAATAGCCCGCGACGAAGCCGAACAGGGTGCCGAACGTGAAGCCGATCATGGTCGCGACGGTGGCGAGGATGAGCGTGTTCTTCACGGCGCGCAGAACCTCGGTCGCGACCGGGCGGCCGGTCGCGATCGAGTTGCCGAGATCGCCGTGCAGCACCTTCCAGAACCACAGCGCGTACTGGACCGGGAGCGGCTTGTCGAAGCCGTAGGCGGCCTTCATCTGCTCCTGCAGCTCCAGCGTCGCGTCGGCCGGCAGGATGGCGGTGAGCGGATCGCCCGGCGTGATGTGAACGAGCAGGAAACACACCACCGTGACACCGATGGCGACCGGGGTGACGTAGAGCAGACGACGCAGCGTGAAGGCGAGCATCTTTCGGCTTTCTTCGACAGAACCCGGCTTGCCGGAGCGGCGGTCTCCATCGCCCCGCGTGCGGGGAGACGGTGGCTCGCCGCGTCGCGGCAAGACGGATGAGGGGCCGTCGCTGCAGAGCCGAAGCGCCCCCTCACCCGGATGTCACGCCGGCGCGCGACATCCGACCTCTCCCCTCACGCGGGGAGAGGTGAACGTGATCACTTCGCCATCGTGATCGGTGAGAAGTCCTGGAACCAGTTCTGGGCCTGGACGAAGCCGGTCACCTTGGCGCTCATGGCGCGCGGGTTCACGTCGTGCGTGACCATCAGCCAGAGCGCGTCGTCGACCATCTTCTCGTGGGTCTTGCGCAGCACCTTGGTCTGCTCGGCCGGATCGAACGTGTTGCGGATGCCGTCGAGCAGCTTGTCCATCTCGGGGTCGCAGTAGTAGCCCCAGTTGACGCCGGCGGGGGGCGCGAGATTGCACTGCGAGAAGCGGATGAAGCCGGTGAACGGATCCTGGATGAAGTAGGAGTAGTTCATCGCCGTGGTGCCGAGCGCCGTCGGGTGCTTGGCGCCGGCGCGCCAGATGTTGATCATCGTATTCCATTCGACGACCTGGAACTCCACCTTGATCCCGACCTCGGCGAGATTCTGCTGGATCAGCTCGTTCATCGGCAGCGGCTGCATCTGGCCGGATCCGGAGGCGGAGATCAGCACCTTGGTGACGAGCGGCTTGGACGGGCCGTACCCGGCTTCGGCGAGGAGCTTCTTCGCCTGCGCGGGGTCGTATCCGATCTTGAAGGTCGGCTGACCGAACCACTGGTGGCCGGGCGGGAAGAAGCCCTGCGCCGGGATCATCATGCCGCCGAGCAGCTCCTTCATGCCGTCGCGGTCGATCGCCAGGTTGGCGGCCTTGCGCACCCGGATGTCGTTCCACGGTGAGCCCTCGACGCGCGAGAGGTGCCAAGTCCAGTTGTGCGGATACGCGTTGGTGACGATCTTGAAGCCCGCCTTCTTGAGCGAGTCGACGGCGTCGGGCGCCGGCGCCTCGATCCAGTCGACCTGGCCCGAGCGCAGCGCCGCGACGCGGGCGTTCGCCTCCGGCAGCGGCACGAGGACGAGCTTGTCGAGCTTCGGCACCCGCGCCTTGTTCCAGTAGGCCGTGTTGGGCACCATCTCGGCGCGCTCGCGCGGCACGAAGCTCGTCAGCTTCCACGGGCCGGTGCCGGAGGGCGTCCTCGCGAAGGCCTCCCAGCTCTTGCCGACCTTCTCCCACTGGGCCGGCGACGACATCATGATCCAGGCGAGCTGATAGAGCAGCGTCGCGTCCGGCGTCTTGGTGACGATCTCGAGCGTGGTCGGGTCGACGGCGCGATAGGAGGCGACGGCCGGGATGCGGGTGCGCCCCTGCGCCGATTGGCGCGGATCGTAGTGCGGCGCCTTGTCGTCCAGAAGCTTGTCGAGATTCCACACCACGGCGGCGGCGTCGAATTTCGAGCCGTCGTGGAACGTCACGTCGTCGCGCAGCTTGAACGTCCACTTCGTCTTGTCGGCCGGGTCGACGCTCCACGAGGCGGCGAGGCCGGGGCGGATGTCGGAGGGTTTGTCGGCCGAGGACATGTCCCAGTCCACGAGCGCGTCGTAGACCGTGTAGCCCATGAAGCGCATGCCCTCGCCGCCGTTGTCGGTCTGGCCGGTGGTGAGGGGAATGTCGGAGGCCGTCATGCCGATGCGCAGCGTGCCCTGCGCGGCGGCGGGCACGCTCGCGAGCGGCGTCAGCAGGGTGGCGGCGAGGAGGAGTGCGAGAGTCCGGGATGCCATGATGATGCTCCTGAAACGGGATCAGAGCAGAAGACGAACGGCCGAGACCGTGCGTCGATCGTCGCTTCGCCGTCGTTATGGCCGGGCTCGTCCCGGCCATCGACGTCTTTCGCGCGGCATGCGCTGCTCGTGGATGGCCGGCACGAGGCCGGCCATGACGAGTTCACGGGATACGGCGGTGCCTCACTCCATCCCGATGGTGGTGAGGTCCTGGAACCAGTGCTGCGCCTGGACGAATTTCTTCACCTTGGGCGACAGCGCGTGCGGGTTGGTGTCGTGCACGACCCAGACCAGCGGCGCGTCGTCGACCACCATCGCGTGCGCGACGGCCAGCAGCTCGTCCTGCTTCTTCGGGTCGAAGGTGCGCTTGGCCTCGTCGATGACGGCGTCGACCTTCTCGTTCTTGTAGAAGCCCCAGTTGACGCCGACCGGCGCCACCTGGCCCGAGTGGAAGAAGCGGATGATGGCGTAGAGCGGATCGGACGTGACATAGGCGATGTTGTTGGCCGTCAGGCCGGCCGACATCTCGTCCTTGGCGCCCTTGCGCCAGTAGGTGTAGAGGGCCTCCAGCTCGACGACCTTGAAATCGACCTGGATGCCGATCTCCTTGAAGCTCTCCTGCAGGAACTCGTTCATCGGCAGCGACAGCATCTGGCCGGTGCCACCTTGCGCGATCACGAACGTCGTCTTGAGCGGCTTGTCCGGGCCGTATCCGGCCTCCTTCACGAGGCGCTTCGCCTCGGCGAGGTCATACTTGATCTTGAACGAGGGGGTGCCGAACCACGGGCTCGACGGGTCGACCTGGCCGACGGCGGGCTTGGCGAGTCCGTTCAGGAGCTCGAGCATGGCGTCGCGATCGATCGCGAGATTGAGGGCGCGGCGCAGCCGCACGTCGGTCCAGGGCGAGCCCGGCAGCGTGCTCAGATGATAGTTCCAGACATGCGGCGTGACGTTGGTGACGATCTTCATGCCGGACTGCTTCAGGCGCGGCACCGCGTCGGGGGCGGGGGTCTCGATCAGGTCGACCTGGCCGGCGAGCAGCGCGTTGGTGCGGCTCAGCGCCTCCGGCATGGGGATCAGCACCATGCGATCGGCCTTCGGCAGGCGGCTCTTGTTCCAGTAGTCGGGGTTCTTGACCAGCTCGGCGCGCTCGCGCGGCACCAGCTTGTCGAGCTTGAACGGTCCGGTGCCGGAGGGGCTGGCCGCGAACTTGTCCCAGTCGCGCCCGAGCTTCTCGTATTGGGCCGGGCTCGACACCAGGAACCACAGCATCTGATAGGGGAAGAAGCTGTCGACCTCCTTGGTGGTGATCTCGATCGTCTTCGCGTCGATCTTCTTCCAGCTCGCCACCGAGGGGAGGCGCGGCTTCACCTGCGCGCTCTGGCGCTTGTCGAAATGCGGCGCCTTGTCGTCCAAGACCTTGTCGAGGTTCCAGATCACGGCGTCGGCATCGAAGGCGGAGCCGTCGTGGAACTTGACGCCCTCGCGCAGGGTGAAGACCCACTTCTTCTTGTCGGTGGCGTCGACCTCCCACTTGGTGGCGAGGCCGGGGATCAGCTTGCCGGGCCGCTCGGCGACGTCCATCTCCCAGGCGACCAGCGGGTCATACAGGGTATAGCCGGTGAACTGATAAGCGCCGGCGCCGCGGTCGGGCTGGCCCGAGGTGAGCGGAATGTCGGCGAGCGAGATGCCGTAGCGCACGACCGACTCGGCCTGCGCCGGCGCGCCGACGGTGAACGATCCGGCGACGACGGAGCCGGCGACCAGGAGGGCCGGGGAGAGATAGTTCTGAAGAAAACGCATCGACGTCTCCAGCGGGGGTGTGGACGCCGAAAAAGCAATATCGGTGCCACCGTCCGGAGGTTGACGTCGTTAGGGTTCGCGACGCGCCGGAGCGCCTCGGCGCGGAAATGATCAGCGAAAGATCGAATGCTGAGCAGACAGCCGCCGATCCCAGGTCCGAGACCGCGCCGAAGCGGTCGCACCGTACCGTTCGTGGCTGTGGTGGCGGACGCTTGCACGGGCCGGTGGGCGGCGCGTGCATACAACGATGAGGGCGAGGCCGACAGGATGGTCGACCACGCCGGTGGATCAGGCCGCCTTGCCCCCGGTGAGGGAGGCGAGGAAGCGCGACACCTCGCTCTTCAGCCGGCCGCTCTCGCCGGCGAGCGAGCGCGCGGCGTCGTGGACGCTGCCCGCCGCCGTTCCCGAGTCGACCGCGCGGGCGTTGACGTCGCTGATGTTGCTCGCCACCTGCGCCGTGCCGGCCGCGGCCTGCTGGATGTTGCGGGCGATCTCCCGGGTCGCGGTGCCCTGCTGCTCGGCGGCGGCCGCGATGGCGGCGGCGATCTCGGAGATCTGGCCGATGGTCGCGCTGATCTCCTTGATGGCGGTCACCGAGTCGGTGGTCGCCATCTGCATGCCGGAGACCTGGCCGGAGATCTCCTCGGTCGCCTTGGCGGTCTGCGCCGCGAGCGCCTTGACCTCCTGGGCGACCACCGCGAAGCCCTTGCCGGCCTCGCCGGCGAGCAGATTGGTCTGGTCGGCGACGCTGGTGATCAGCTTGACGACGTCGCCGATGCGGGCGGCCGCCTGCGACAGCGCCGTGATGCGCGCGTCGGTCTGCTGGGCCTGCTTCACGGCCTCGCCGGCGATGCGGCTCGACTCGTGAACCTGGCGGGTGATCTCCTGCACCGAGTTCGACAGCTCCTCGGCGGCCGCCGCCACGGTCTCGACATTGGTCGAGGCCTCCTCGGAGCCGGCCGCGACGGTCAAGGCCAGCGAGCGGGTGTCCTCGGCCGTCCGGGTGAGCTGGCGGGCCGAGTCCTCGAGACCGTGCGAGGCCGACGAGACGGTCTCGACGATGCCGCCGACGGTCGCCTGGAAGTCGGAGGCGACGCGGTTCAGGGACTCGCGCTTGTCGCGCGCGCCGGCCTCGATATAGACCGAGATGGCGAAGTCCATGTCGATCATCGCGGCCTTGACGAGGGCGCCGATCAGCTTGGTCCGCCGCTCGGCGTTGGAGCCGAGCCAGCCGTCCTTGAACTCGGTCTCGATCATCGCGACCAGCCGCACCATCACGTAGCTGTAGCCGCCGATGTACCAGCGCGGCTCCAGGCCGAGCTTGTTGTGGGTCTCGCCGATGCGCTTGACCGAGCGGACGTAGTCGTCGCTGAAGTCGCCGTTGACGATGGTCGCCCAGTGCTCGAGCTGCTTCAGCCTGGCGTGCCGCTTGCGCGCGTCGCTGGTGAACATCTTCTCCGCGTCGGGGAAGCGATCGATCTGGGCGTAGAACCGGTCGAGGATGCCGGGAAGGTGCTTCTCGACCAGCGGCCGCATCTCGCGCAGCAGCGTGCGGGTCTCGTCGTCGATGTCGGCGAACTGCAGGCGGGCACGAATGTCGGCGTCGCTCATGGGGGGCTCTTCGGTGGTGCAGGATCGCAGCGGCGTGGGTCACACTCCAAATGAAAAATGACAACCTCCGGTAAAAGGAGAATTAAAGTGAAACTTATAGTCCATTCCGGTTACTTATCGGTCCTCGCGGCCGGCGAGATGCCACCTTTTCTGCTCCGCCCCATTACGGAGTTGCACGACGATCGCGGCACCCCAGATATTTGAAAGCTCGTCCGGCTCGCCGGCCCGTCGTCGCGAGCTGCTCCGGGCGCGCAAGGAGACGCCCCATGCGGTGGTGTCAGGTCGCGGGGTGGTCGCGGGTGCTGATCACCACTGCCGTTCGCTCGCTCTCCCGACGGCGGATGAGAGAATTTCTGGCGACGATCGTCGCCATCGCCGTCGTGACGATCGGCTGGACCGCCGCGGCGGCGGCGCCCGATCGGCGCGTCGCGCTGGTGGTCGGCAACGACGCCTATGTCCATCTCGGGCCGGAGCGGCAGCTCCGCAACGCCGTCGCCGACGCGCGGCTGATGCGCGACACGCTCGCCGGGCTCGGCTTCGAGGTGATCTTCGTCGCCAATGCCGACCGCCGCACCCTGGTCGACCGCTTGTCCGATCTCGCCGCGCGGGTCGGCCGCGACGACACCGCCTTCGTCTACTTCGCCGGCCACGGGGTCGCGCTCGCCGGCGCCAACTATCTGCTGCCGTCCGACATTCCGGCGCCGCGCGCCGCCGGCCGTGGCGAGGAGGGCCGGCTCGCCGAGCACGCGATCGCCGAGGCGAGCGTCGTCGAGCGCCTGGTGCAGGCCGGCGCCCGGGTGTCGATCGTGGTGCTCGACGCCTGCCGCGACAACCCTCTGCAGGGCAGCGACCGGCGCGCCGTCGGCGGCGCCCGCGGCCTGCTGCCGGGTGCGTCGGCGCAGGGGCTGTTCTCGATCTACGCGGCCGGCTTCGGCCAGTCGGCGCTCGACCGGCTGGGGCCGGACGACCCGCATCCGAACTCGGTGTTCACCCGTGTCTTCGCCGAGACGTTGAAGACGCCCGGGCTCGACCTCAAGGCGGTGGCGACCGAGACGCGCCGGCGCGTCGTCGCCCTGACCCGCGCGGTCGGCTACGACCAGTTCCCGGCCTATTATGATCAGATCGTCGGCGGCGACGTTTTTCTCGCCGGCGGCGAGGCGCCGGCGGCTCCGGCAGCCTCACCGAATGACACCCAGGGCCGCGTCGCCGCCGTCGCGCCGCCGGTCGCGCCCGCCGTGCCGCACGACACGACGATGCCGGCCGTGCCGGCCGTCGGCATCACGCCGCCCCCGAAGGTGTTCGCCGGGCCGTCGACGGACGCGCAGGAGCGCACGCTCGCGCCCGGCGACCGCTTCGGCGACTGCCCCGGCTGCCCCGACATGATCGTCGTGCCGGCGGGGCGCTTCTCGATGGGCTCGCCCGACACCGAGCCGCAGCGCACCGCGAACGAGGGTCCGCTGCGGACCGTGACGATCGCTGCGCCTTTCGCGGTCGGCCGCACCGAGGTGACGGTCGACCAGTACGCCGCCTTCGTCGCGGCGACCGGCCGACCTACCGCGTCGGCCTGCTACACGCTGGAGGACGGCAACGTGGAGGCGCGCGCCGGCCGCTCGTGGCGCGATCCGGGCTTTGCGCAGGCCGGCGACCATCCGGTCGTCTGCGTCGGCTGGCACGACGCCGAGGCCTATGCGGCGTGGCTGTCGCAGCGGACGGGCCGAACGTACCGATTGCCGAGCGAGGCGGAGTGGGAGTATGCGGCGCGCGGCGTCACGACGGCGGGGCCGGCGCCACGTTATCACTTCGGCGACGACGCGGCGGCGATGTGCGGTTACGCCAACGCGGCCGACCTGACGCTGCGCAACGCGCTGGCGGGCCGCGGCCCGACCCTGTTCGTGCCGTGCCGCGACGACGCCGTCTACACGGCGCCGGTCGGCCGCTTCGCGCCCAACGCCTTCGGGCTCGTCGACATGCACGGCAACGCGGCCGAGTGGGTCGCCGACTGCTGGAACGACGGCCATGCCGGCGCCTCCGAACGCGGGCGCGCGCGGACCGACGGCGACTGCGGCCGGCGCGTCGTGCGCGGCGGCTCCTGGGTCGACGATGCCCGCCGGCTGCGCGCCGCCGCCCGCATCATGAACAAGCCAGACGACCGCAGCGCGATCGTCGGGTTCCGGGTGGTGCGCGATCTCGTCCGGTGACGGCGCCTCTGTAGCGTTCCCGATTGCTGCCGGCTCCGCGGCGCCTAGTGTCCGCGGAGCCCACGCGAGTCGGCGTGGCGGTCCGGGCGACCGGCGGCGCGCGCTGCCTTCCTCCTCCGCTCCCGTTCCGGCTCCGTCGCCCGATCGGAGACGTGCGCCATGCTCGTGCCCGGCGAGACCGATGCCGCCGCGCGATCGTCGCCGAGGTGGAGCGCCGGGCGATCGAGGGGGCGCTGGCGACCGGCGGCAGCACCCGGCGGGCGGCCGAGCTGCTCGGCATCGACCAGTCGACCGTGGTGAAGAAGGCGAAGCGGCTCGGGATTCGCATCGAGCGATGACGGGCGTCATCGGTCGCGATGCCGTTTGTCATCGCGACCGACCGCCTGCGGCCGTGCGGTCCGAATGCGCGGATCGCGGGATCGCGATGACGGGGCGCATCGGGGGGCGCAGGACCAGACGGTCTACAACCCGGTCAACACCACGATCTTCTTCATCATGGTGGTCACCGTGATCCTGATCGGCGTGTTCACCCGGCCGCCGGCGGACGAGGTGGTGGCCTACGTGCCGAAGGAGGAGCCGGTCACGGCCGTCGAGGCCGAGGAGGAGGCGGGCGAGCGGACCTTCGCGGACCGCATGAGCGAGAGCCGCATCCTGATGCTGATCATCGGCGTCGCCGGCATCGCCGTGATCGTCGACAGCATCGTCACCAAGGGCGTGATGAAGTCGCTCGACTTCAACTTCGTGATCTTCCTGTTCCTCACGCTCAACGCGTTCCTCTACAACACGCCGCGCCGCTTCGTCGCCGCCTTCAAGGACATGATGCGGCCTGCCGCCGAGGTGATGCTGCGTTCCCGTTCTACGGCGGGATCATGGGCATGATGACCGCGTCCGGGCTCGGCAAGGTGCTGGCGGGCCTGCTCATCCAGGTCGCGACCGTCGATACGATCTATCTCTGGTCGTTCCTGTCGGCCTGCTTCATCAACCTGTTCATCCCGTCGCAGGGCGGGCAGTGGATCGTCCAGGGCCCGATCCTCACCGAGGCGGCGCTCGCCCTCAAGGCGAACATGCCGCTGGTGTTCAATGCCTTCGTGCACGGCGACGAGGCGACCAACATGATCCAGCCTCTCTACGTCATCCCGGCGCTGGCGCTGGTCGGCATGAAGCTCAAGGAGGTGTGGGGCTTCATGGCGTTCATCGGCGTGTTCTGGATCGTCATCGTCGGCACCTGCTTCCTGGTGCTGCCGAAGCTGATGATGTGACCGCGGTGATCGGACCGGCGCTGTGCCGCCGGGAGCGGATCGAAAATGCAAGCCGGCGGTCGCACGACCGCCGGCTTTTTCAGAGATCGGGACGATCCACGCCGCCGCTCAGGCGGCGCGGATCTTGGTCAGGAAGCTGTCGACCTCGCTGCGCAGCTTGTCGGCCTGCTCGTTGAGCACCGCGGCGCTGGAGCGGACGCCGCCCGCCGCCGTGCCGGTCTGATCGGCGCAGCTGCGCACGCCGGCGATGTTGTCGGACAGGCTCTGGGTGCGCCGTGCGGCCTCTTGCGTATTGCGGGTGATCTCGGCCGTCGCCGCACCCTGCTCCTCGACGGCGGCCGCGATCGAGCTCGCCACCGTCGACACCTCCGTGATGGTCGCGCCGATGCGCCGCATCGCGGCCAGCGCCCGGTCGGCGACCTCCTGGATGGCGCCGATCTGGCCGGAGATGTCCTCGGTCGCCTTGGCGGTCTGGCCGGCGAGGTTCTTCACCTCGGAGGCGACGACCGCCTCGATGGTCGCGTTGAGCGCCAGCAGGTTGGTCTGGCTGGCGATCGCCGTGATCAGGCTGACGATCTCGCCGATCTTGTGGGCCGCGTCGGTGAGGCCCTGGACGGTCGCGTCGGTCTCCTGCGTCTCGGTGACGGCGCGCTTCGCCACCACGGCGGCATGCGTCACCTGGCGGCTGATCTCGCCGATCGACGACGACAGCTCCTCCGACGCGGCCGCGACGGTCTGCACGTTCTGCGACGCCTCGTCCGACGAGGTCGCCGCGTCGCGCGCCTGGCCGTTGGTCTGCTCGGCCGTGGTCGTGAGCGTCTCCGAGGTGCGGCGCATCTCGCCGGCGGCCGAGCCGAGCGCCTGGAGCGCCTCGCCGATGCCGGCTTCGAACTCCGTGATGGCGTGCTCGATCGCCTGCTGGCGCTGCGCCGCGGTCTCGCGACGACGGCTCTGCTCCGCCTCGATGCCGGCCTTTTCGAGCGCGTTCTGCTTGAAGGTGGCGAGCGCGGCGGCGAGGCTGCCGATCTCGTCCCGGCGGTCCAGATACGGCACCTCGGTGGCGAGGTCGCCGTCGGCGACCTGAACCATCGCGGTGCGGATGCCCTGCAGCGGCCGGATCACCCGGCGGCGCACCATCACGATGCCGCCGGCGGCGAGCGCCAGGGCACCGACGAGCAGCGCGAGGCGGACGACCAGGGTGGTGCGGGCCGTGGCGACCTGCGCCTGGGCGTGGTCGCTCGCCGCGTCGAGGGCGGTCTCGGCCAGCGCCACGACGACCATCAGGCGCTGCGCCGCGTCCCAGGCGGACAGCGGCACGTCGAGCGGCTGGCCGGACGCCCCCGCGGCGAGCACGCGCTCGCGCAGCGCGCCGAGCTCGGGGGCGAAATAGGCGGCCTTCGCCTTCGCCATCGCGGTCGCGACCGGCGAGCCGGGCGCGATGCCGACGGCGGCGCTCTCCAGCAGCTGCCACGCCGCCTCTGTGCGGCCGACGCGGGTGTGGACGGTCTGCACGGTCTCGGGCGGGATGCGGTTCTTGAAGGCGAGGGCGTTGCTGATCACGATCGAGATGTCGCCGCCCTCGGCGCGCACCAGCCAGGCCGCGTCCTTGATCGCCATCATCTGGTCGACGACCGCGTCCTCGTTGCGCGACTGGACCGTCAGCGTGTTGCCGATCTTGTCGAGCGTGGCGATGAGCGCCGTGGAGGTGGCGAGGAACTCCTTGGCGAGGCCTTGCTGGCGCTGCGCCTTCGGCTTGCCGAAGTCCTCCAGGGCGCGCTTGTCGAACGTGTCGATCGCGTCGGTCAGCCGGGCGAGATCGCCGACCAGGGCGTCGCGGCCGGGAAAGTCGATCTTCGGCAGGATGGTCAGGGTCTCGCGCAGCGCCGGCATGGCCGTGCCGCGCGACTGGGCGATGAGCTTCACTTGGCCGGGGTCCGGCATGCCGTCGGTGTTCAGCGCGCGCGCCGTGAAGGACTGCTTCACCCGCAGCGCCGCCATGGCCCGAAACATCTGCCGGGACGCGTCCGCCGTGTCGGCGAGGCGGGTCGCGGTGCGATCGGTTCGCCACGCCTCGAAGGCGCCCGTCGCGAGAACGAGGACGATGATCGAGGCCATGAGGGCGATGACGGAGGTGAGAAGAACGTTGGTGGACAGTCGCGACGACATCTTGGGGGCACCTGTGTGTTGTGCCTGGAACTTAGTTCCTTGGGATTAAGCGGGGGTTACGCCACGGTCTTAGTGCCACCGCGCGGGCGCGGTGCGGTCGTCATGCACGAGCCGCCGATGCGAAAACACCCGCCGACGGGCGTCGGCGGGTGTTTTCCGGTCGGGTTGCTGAAGGCTTGCTTCAGGCGGCGCGGATCTTTTCCAGAAAATCGTCGATCCGGTTCCGCAGCGTGTCGGATTGGGTCTTCAGGATCTCGGCGCTCGCCTTGACGCCGCCCGCCGCCGTGCCGGTCTCGCCCGCGCAGGCCTGCACGCCTGAGATGTTCTCCGACACGCTGCGCGTGCGGCGTGCCGCCTCCTGCGTGTTGCGGGTGATCTCGGCCGTCGCCGCACCCTGCTCCTCGACGGCCGCCGCGATCGAGCTCGCCACGTTCGACACCTCGCCGATCGTCGTCACGATGCGGCGCATGGCGGCGAGCGCCCGGTCGGCGACCTCCTGGATGGCGCCGACCTGGCCGGAGATGTCCTCGGTCGCCTTGGCGGTCTGGCCGGCGAGGCTCTTCACCTCGGTGGCGATGAGCGAGCAGATTGGTCTGGTTGGCGATCGCCGTGATCAGGTTGACGATCTCGCCGATCTTGTGGGCCGCGTCGGTGAGGCCCTGCACGGTCGCGTCGGTCTCCTCGGTCTCGGCGACGGCGCGCTTCGCCACCGTGGCGGCGTGGGCGACCTGGCGGCTGATCTCGTGAATTGACGACGACAGCTCCTCGGAGGCGGCCGCGACGGTCTGGACGTTCTGCGACGCCTCGTCCGACGAGGTGGCGGCGTCGCGCGCCTGGCCGTTGGTCTGCTCGGCCGTGGCGCCGAGCGTGTCGGAGGTGCGGCGCATCTCGCCGGCCGCGGAGCCCAGCGCGCCGAGCGCCTCGCCGATGCCGATCTCGAACGCGGCGATCGCCTCCTCGATCGCCTCCTGGCGACGGGCGGCCTGCTCGCGACGCTTCTCCTGCTCCTCCTCGAAGCGGGCCTTCTCGACGGCGTTCTGCTTGAAGGTGCCGAGCGCCGCGGCGAGGCTGCCGATCTCGTCCTGGCGATCGAGATAGGGCACCTCGGTCGTGAGATCCCCGTCGGCGACCTTGACCATCGCGGCCTGGATGCCCTGCAGCGGCCGGATCACCCGGCGGCCGACCATCACGATGCCGCCGGCCGCGAGCGCCAGCGCCCCGACCACGAGGCCGAGGCTGATCCACAGATTGGTGCCGGCCGCCGCGACCTGCGCCTGGGCATGATCGCCGGCGGCGTCGAGCGCCGCCTCGGCGACCTTGGTGAGCAGCAGCAGCCGCGGCACCGAGTCGAGCGTCCACTCGCCGACCGGAAGCGTGATCGGCTGGTCGGCGGCGGCCAGCATGGCGATGATGCGATCGCGCTTGGCGACGAAGTCGGGGCCGAGGAAGCTGTCGCGGGCGGTCCGGATGGCGGCCGGAACGGGCGATCCGTCCGGCAGCCCGATCGCGGTCGCCGCCATCATGTCGAAGCCCGATTGGACGCGGCCGATGTTGCGCTGGAGCGTGGTCAGCGCGGCGGCGTCGAGATGCTTCTTGGCGGCGAGCGCGTTGGACATCGCCACCGAGATCTCGCCGCCGTCGACCCGGACCAGCCAAGCGGCGTCCTTCAGGGTCATCATCTGGTCGATGAACGCGTCGCGGCCGCGCGCCGCGGCGTCGATCGCCCGGCCGGTCTTCTCGATCACCGTGATCAGCGCCGTGGCGGTCGTCGCGAGCTCCTTGCCGAGATCGGCGCGGCGTTGCGCCTTCGGCTTCAGGACGTCGGCGGCGGCCTCCTGGTCGAGCGTCAGATAGGTCTGCGACAGCCGGGCGAACTCTTTCGCGAGCGCGTCGCGGTCGGCGAAGTCGATGGCCGGCAGCAGCCGCGACACGTTCTGCAGGGCCGGTCGGCCGGCCGTGCGGGTGTCCTCGATCTGCTTGAGCTGGGCCGGCTCGACGACGCCGTCGAAGGCGAGCGCCCGTGGGATCAGGGCGCGCCCGAGCCGCAGATTGGCGAGCGAGCGGAACAGATCGCGCGACACCTCGGCCACGTCGGCGAGGCGGTCGGCCGTCGCCTGCCGCCGCCAGGCGTCGACGGCGCCGACGGCGAGCACCAGGACCACGACGGCCGACAGGAGAAGAATGACGGATTTCAGGAGAACGTTGGACGAGACGCGATGAAGCATTGGGGTCCGCTCTGCGTTCGAGGCGGAAGCACTATGAAGATCGTTACTTAATCGGCCGTGAAACGGCGCCGCGCGCGCGAGAGACTTTTGAATACCTTGTCTGCCATCCCGACACGGTAGCTGAATTAGTCATTATAGACCATTCTTACTAGAAGCACGTTCTTCGACCGCGTCCGTTTCGTGCGGCGCCGGCCGGACGACACCCGAGGAGCACGACATGGCCAATCGACATCGCGGCGAGATCGAAGCCGAGCTCGGCGGCGTGCGCCGACGCCTGGTGCTGACCCTCGGCGCGCTCGCCGAGCTGGAGAGCGCCTTCGGGGCCGACGACCTCGTCGCGCTGGCCGAGCGCTTCGCGACCGGCCGGATGGCGGCCCGCGACCTGACGCGCGTCGTCGCGGCGGGGCTGCGCGGCGCCGGCGAGAACGTGACGAACGAGGAGGTCGCCGCCATGACGGCGCCGGGCGGAGCCATAGGCTTCGTCGCCATCGCGGCCGAGCTTCTGGCCGTGACGTTCGGCGAGCCGGCACCTGCCGCTCCCCCGCCGCCTCCGGCGGCACGCGGCCGGGCAGGGGGCGACGAAAACCCTCCGCCGCCGCAGGACGCCGGCTGCCGCTGAGCGGCACGCCGCCCGGTGGGGTGGGTGGCCGAGCGCGGCACGGCGCGCCCCCGGCGCCGTTTCCCTGGGACGAGGCGATCGGCCTCGGCCTCGGCGTCCTGCGGCTCTCTCCCGACGCCTTCTGGCGAATGACGCCGCGCGAGCTCGCGCTGGTCTTACGGGCGCGCGGCTTCGGCCTCGCGGCGACGATCGACCGCACTGCCTTCGACGATCTGATGAGGAGACATCCCGATGGCTGACGACTTCGACATGCCGGGGCTCGCCGACGGCCTCGCCCGCGACTTCGACGAGACCGAGCGGCGCGCCGACGCGCTGTCGCGCCGGCTGGTCGACCTGCAGAGCCGATCCAAGAAGA
>NZ_JBEOMB010000040.1:0-42695 GCF_046000175.1 Rhodoplanes sp. SY1 | reverse complement strand
CGATCAGACCAAGGGCTCACTCGCCGGAAAGCTCAGGCAGGCCGGATGGAACGACGACTTCCTCTTCAAGCTCCTCGTCCAAACGCGATAGCCCTGCCCACAAGGGGGGAGGGAGCAGGCCGAAGTGCGACGCGATGCTGTCGCGAAAAGCACGGTGGCCCGTCCGTTTGCCGAGAGGCTCCGGCTCCTGCGTTCCCTCCCCCCTTGTGGGGGAGGGACAGGGAGGGGGGTGAGCCCCGGCCTCGGAACTTTGCCGACATCCCGTGCCCGACTGGAACGCCGTCCGTGACCATGACCGGCACCGCGCCCCTCTCCGCCGTCGCCGAGGCGGCTCTCGCCGCGCATCGCCGGCGGCTGCGCCGGCGGGCCATGATCGTGGCGGCGCTGGCGCTGGCCGGCATTGCCGCCTTCGTGGTCGACCTCGGCACCGGCCCGTCGACCCTGACGGCCCTCGACGTGGTGCGCGGTCTCCTGTTTCCGGACACGCTCGGGCGCGCCGCCGCCGTGATCGTCTTCGACGTGCGGCTGCCGCAGGCCGTGATGGCGATCCTGGTCGGCACCGCGCTGGCGCTCGCCGGTGCCGAGATGCAGACCGTGCTGAACAATCCGATGGCGAGCCCGTTCACGCTCGGCCTGTCGGCCGCCGCGACCTTCGGGGCGGCGCTCGCCATCGTGCTCGGATTCGCGCTGCCCGGCGTGCCGGCCACCTGGAGCATCCCGGTCAACGCCTTCGTGTTCGCCTTCGGCTCGGCGATGCTGCTGCAGTCGCTCGGGCGGCTGCGGCGCAGCGGCGACAGCCTGGTGCTGTTCGGCATCGCGCTGTTCTTCACCTTCAACGCGCTGGTCGCCATCACCCAGTTCGTGGCGAGCGAGCAGGCCCTCCAGCAGCTCGTGTTCTGGACCATGGGCAGCCTGTCGCGGGCGACCCGGGAGAAGGTGACGATTCTCGCCCTTGTCATCGCCTGCGTGGTGCCGTTCTCGTTCCGGGCCGCCTGGACGCTCACGGCGCTGCGGCTCGGCACCGAGCGGGCGCAGAGCCTCGGCATCGATATCGCGCGGCTGCGGATGCTCTCGCTGATGCGGCTGAGCCTGCTCACCGGCGCCGCGGTCGCCTATGTCGGGGTGATCGCCTTCGTCGGCCTGGTCGGTCCGCACATCGCCCGCCTGCTGATCGGCGAGGACCATCGCTTCTTCCTGCCGGCGAGCGCGCTGTGCGGCGCCGTGCTGATGTCGCTCGCCTCGGTCGCCAGCAAGGCGGCCGTGCCCGGCATCGTGCTGCCGATTGGCCTGATCACGTCGCTCGTCGGCGTGCCGATCTTCATCACTCTCGTGCTGACCCGGCGGGGGCATTGATGCGTGCCGCGCTGACGATCGAACGGCTCACGGCCGGCTATCCGCGCCGCCCGGTGCTGCGCGACCTTTCGCTGCCGCCGCTGCCGGCCGGCGCCGTGACGGCGCTCACCGGACCCAACGCGGCCGGCAAGTCGACGCTGCTGAAGGCGCTCGCCGGCCTCGTCAGGGCCGAGGGGCGGGTGATGTTCGGCGACGTCGATCTCCTGCGCCTGCCGCTCGTCGCGCGCGCCGATCTGGTCGGCTTCATGCCGCAGGCGCTGCCGCAGGGCGTTGCCCTGTCGGTGCTGGAATCGGTCGTCGCCGCCTTCGAGGCGTCGCGGCCGGACGGGCTCGCCGACGCCGACGCGACCCGCCGCGCCGTCGCGACCCTCGACCGGCTCGGCATCGCCGACCTCGCGCTCGACGGGCTCGACCAGCTCTCCGGCGGCCAGCGCCAGCTCGTCAGCCTCGCTCAGGCCTTAGTGCGCGAGCCGCGCCTGCTGCTGCTCGACGAGCCGACCAGCGCGCTCGATCTGCGCCATCAGGTCACCGTCATGGAGGCGGCCCGCTCGCTCGCCGCCGAGGGCCGCACCGTCGTCGTCGTGCTGCACGACCTCAATCTCGCGGCGCGCTGGGCCGAGCGTATCGTCGTGCTCGACCACGGTCGCGTCGCGGCGAACGGCACGCCCGCGCAGGCGCTGACCGCCGAGACGCTCGCCGCCGTGTGGGGCGTCGCCGCCCGCATCGCGCCCGGCCCGAACGGCGTCCCGCATGTCGTCGTCGAGGGTGCGCTCGACGCGCCGCCGGTCTTTGCACCTGCCGCCGGCGTCCCGCCGGAAAATTCCACCGCAGCCTGATCGCCACGAGGGACTCTCATGACCGACCCGACCATCGCCACGGCCGGCGCGCCGGCGCGCTTCCGCGGCATCCGCGTGCTCGAGGTGCTGCGCACCGAACGCGTGACGCCGCAGATGCGCCGCCTGATCCTCGGCGGGCCCGAGCTCGCCGGCTTCCGCGACGACGCGCTGAATCTGAAGATCCTGTTCGCGCCGGAGGGCGTCGATGATCCGGGCTGGCCGCTGGAGGGCCCGGGCGGCAAGCCGGTCTGGCCGAACGACCCGGTCCGCCCGATCGTGCGCACCTACACGTTGCGCTGGTTCGACGCGGCGGCGGGCGAGCTCGCCGTCGACTTCGTCCTGCACGCCGACGGCGAGGCGACGCGCTTCGCGCGGCGGGCGAAGCCCGGCGACCGCGTCGGCGTCGGCGGGCCGGGCGGCCGAGCCATCAACCCGGCCGACTGGTATCTGTTCGCCGGCGACCACACGGCCCTGCCGGCGATCGCCGCGATCCTGGAGAAGCTGCCCGACGATGCCGTCGGCCATGCCTTCGTCGAGGTGCCGGACGCGGCCGAGGAGCAGACCTTCCGCAAGCCCGCCGGAATCACGCTGACCTGGCTGCATCGGAACGGCCAGGCGCCCGGCCGCACCACGCTGCTGCGCGACGCCGTGCTGGCGCTGCCGTGGCCCGAGACTGCCGTGCGCCCCTTCGCCTTCATCGCCGGCGAGTCGGCGACCGTGCGGGCGCTGCGCGCCTATGTGCGCGACGAGCGCAAGATGGACCGCCGCCAGATCCACGCCATCGGCTACTGGCGCCTCGGCATGACCGAGAACGCCTATCACGACCATCACGACAACGACCGTGACGAGGACTACTTCAAGACCTGGCGCGAGGAGCTGGCCGCGCGTGGCATCCCGGCCGAGGCGGCGCATTGACGGCGGGCCGGACGAGACGCCGGGCGGGATGGCGGCGGGACAAGGCGTTTGCCGTCGATCCGAGGATCGTCTCGCGCGTGATGTGAGAACGTTCGGTCGCGTCCGTCGCCGCGATCGTCAGGCGACCCGGCGTCCGGCGCTCCAGACGCGACGCACCGCCGCGATCCCGTCCACCCACCGGACCTGGATGAGATCGGCGCGCTTGCCCGGCGCGATCTCGCCGCGATCGGTCAGGCCGACCGCCTCGGCCGGCGTCTTGGAGGCGGTGCGCACCGCCGTGGCGAGATCGAGGCCGGGCACCAGCTCGGGCAGCAGCAGAGCGGCGCCGAGCAGGCTCGACGGCACGTAGTCGGAGGAGAGAATGTCGAGCACGCCGGCGGCGGCGAGGTCGGCGGTCGCCACATTGCCGGAGTGCGAGCCGCCGCGAACCAGGTTCGGCGCCCCCATCATGACCCGCACGCCGGCGGCGTGCAGGGCCATGGCCGCCTCCATGGTGGTCGGAAACTCGGCGATGGCGATGCCGTCGCGGACCGCCTCGGCGACATGATCGAGCGTGGTGTCGTCGTGGCTCGCCAGCGGCACGTCGCGGGCGCGGGCGAGGTCGACCAGCGCCCGGTAGTTGTCGCCGGCATGGGCCGCCTGCAACGCCAGCCGGCGGGCGAACATCACGTCGAGCTCGGCGTCGGTAAGGCCGCCGGCCTTGCCGCGATAGTAGATGCGCAGCTTCTCCTCGTCGCGGAACTGGCGCTGGCCCGGCGTGTGGTCCATCAGCGAGATCAGCCGCACGTCGGGCCGGTCGACCAGTGATCGCGCCTCGTCGACGACGTCCGGCATCGGCACCTCGCAGCGCAGATGCAGCAGGTGATCGATGCGCAGGAGCCCGGCGTCGCGCGCCGTCGAGATCGCGGCCGCGAGCGTCGTCGCCTGGCCGTTGACCGCCTCGGCGCTCTCCTCCCGCCAGACGCGCAGCGAGTCGAGCACCGTCGTGATGCCGCTCGTCGCGATCTGGCCGTCGTAGGAGACGACCGCGGCGGCCGGGTTCCAGTAGACTTTCGGGCGCGGCACGTAATGCGCCTCGATGTGGTCGGTGTGCAGCTCGACCAGGCCGGGCAGCAGGAGGTCGCCGCCCAGATCGTCGCCCTTCTCGGGGGCGGCGCCGTCGCCGACCGCGACGACGCGGCCGCGCGCGATCGCCACCCAGCCGCGCTCGATCACCCTGTCGGCGAGCACGACCCGGGCGTTGGTGAGCAGCCTCTCGGTCGGGTCGCTAGCGTTCGGGTCGGTCACGGTCGGGTCGGTCATTGCGGGCGGGTTCCGGTGAAGCGGGTGACGTCGACGAGGCGGTCCGCGATCGCGTCGCGGACCTCGGCGTCGTGGGCGACGGCGACGACGGCGGTGCAGCGCGCCTTCTTGGCTCTGATCAGATCGACGACGACGGCGCGGTTGGCGGCGTCGAGCGAGGCGGTCGGCTCGTCCAGCAGCAGCAGCGGCCGATCGGGCAGGAAGCCGCGGGCGATGTTGATGCGCTGCTGCTCGCCGCCCGAGAAGGTGGCGGGCGGCAGCGGCCACAGCCGCTCCGGGATGGCGAGGCGGCGGAGCAGATCGGCGGCCGCGGCCCGCGCCGTCTCGCGGGGCTGCCGGCCGGCCGCCTCGGCGACCACGTCGATCGCCGGCACGCGCGGCACCGCGCGGAGAAACTGGCTGACATAGCCGACGACGTCGCGACGCAGCGCCAGGATCTGGCGCGGCGTCGCCCGCGCGACGTCGACCATCGTGTCGCCGACCATCGTGTCGCCGTGCCGGACCATGATGGCGCCGGCGTCGCACCGGTAGCTGCCCCAGATCATCTTCAGGACCGACGACTTGCCGGCGCCGGACGGGCCGGTGAGCACGACGCACTCGCCCGGCGCGACCGAGAGGTCGACGCCGGCGACGACGGGCAGCCGGACGCCGCCCTGGAGATGCATCGTGAAGGTCTTGGCGGCACCGGTGATCTCGAGCGCGAGCATGGCGGCCTCAGGGCGGCAGGATCGAGGCGACGAGGAGCTGGGTGTAGGCCTCGTGCGGGTCGTCGAGCACCTGGTCGGTGAGGCCGGTCTCGATCACCAGCCCGTCCTTCATCACCAGGATGCGATGCGAGAGGAGCCGCGCCACCGCGAGGTCGTGGGTGACCACCACGGCGGCGAGCCCCAGATCGGCGACGAGCCCGCGCAGCAGATCGAGCAGGCGCGCCTGCACGGACACGTCGAGCCCGCCGGTCGGCTCGTCCATGAAGACGAGGCGGGGACCGGTGACGAGGTTGCGGGCGATCTGCAGGCGCTGGCGCATACCGCCCGAGTAGCTGCGCGGCGTCTCGTCGATGCGGTCGGCGGCGATCTCGACGCGGTCGAGCCAGTCGACCGCGGTGTCGCGGATGCGGCCGTAGTGGCGCCAGCCGACCGCCATCAGCCGCTCGCCCACGTTCGCGCCGGCTGACACGCCCATGCGCAACCCGGCGGCCGGGTCCTGGTGGACGTAGCCCCAGTCGGTGCGGAACAGGAAGCGGCGTTCGGCCTCGGCGAGGGTCGCGAGATCGCGGGTGACGCCGTCGCGCATGCGGTAGAGCACGCGGCCGCCATCCGGCGCCATCAGGCCGGACAGGAGCCGCAGCAGCGTCGACTTGCCGGAGCCCGACTCGCCCACCACGGCGAGCACCTCGCCCTCGTGAAGCGCGAAGGAGACGTCGCGGCAGCCGAGCTGGCGGCCGTAGGCCTTGGTGAGACCCTCGGCGATCAGCAGGGGTGCGTCGTCGTCGGGCGCGGTCATGCGGACGCCTCGGCCGTGCGGGCATCTTGGTCGACCGGGGCGGGGACGACGGCGACCCTGAACGAGTAGCCATGGCGCTCGAAGTCGAGCCCCTCGTAGAAGGCGTGCGCGGCGACGCGCCGTGCATTGGACGACAGCATCAGCTTGTAGCAGCCTTTCTCGGCGGCGCGCGCGAGCGCGAAGCGCATCATCGCGGCGCCGATCCCTTCGCCCTGCCGGGTCGGATCGACCGCCACGTCCTCGACGATCGCCGAGGGGGCGCCGCGATGGCCGATATTGTCCATCACCAGGAGCGCGAACGTGCCGACGACGTGATCATTTTCGCATGCGACATGGAGCGTGTAGTCGGGATAGCGCGCGAACTTTTCCAGCAGCGCCTCCGCCTCGTCGAGCGAGAGCACGTCGCCGGCGTCGAAGTCCGGCTGGGCGTAGAGTGCGAGCACGCCGGGAAGATCGGCCGCGGCGGCGGGGCGGATCACGAGGTCCTGCCCACGAGCGGCGAGCGGCGCCTCAGCCATGGGTCGCTTCCTCGACCTGTCCGGTCCGGGCTGCGGCCGCCTCGCGCCGGCCTTCGCAGTAGTCGGTATCGGAGCAGACATACATGCGGGTGCCGCGGTCGTCGGTGACGACCTCGTCGAGGAACGAGACGGTCGCGCCGCACAGCGCGCAACGACCGGGGTGACGATAGGGCTCGAACGGATGGTCCTCGAAGTCGAGCGAGACGACGCGGGTGTGCGGCGGGATCGCGTAGATGCGTTTCTCACGTCCGGCGCCGAACAGCTGGAGGGCCGGGCAGTCGTCGAGCTTCGGGTTGTCGAAGCGCGGGATCGGCGAGGGGTCCATCACGTAGCGGTCGGCGACCTTGGCCGGATAAGCGTAGGTGGTGGCGATGTGCCCGTGGCGGGCGATGTCCTCGTAGAGCTTCACGTGCATGACGCCGTAGTCGGCGAGTGCGTGCATGCGTCGCGTCTCGGTCTCGCGCGGCTCGAGGAAGCGCAGCGGCTCGGGGATCGGCACCTGGAAGACGAGGATCTGCCCCGCGCGCAGCGGCGTCTCCGGCACGCGGTGGCGGGTCTGGATCACGGTCGCCTCGCCGGTGCGCGTCGTCGTCCGCACGCCGGCCGTGCGGGCAAAGAATTTCCGGATCGACACCGCGTTGGTGGTGTCGTCGGAGCCCTGGTCGATCACCTTCAGCACGTCGTTGCGGCCGAGCACGGCGGCCGTCACCTGCACGCCGCCGGTGCCCCAGCCGTAGGGCATCGGCATCTCGCGGCTGGCGAACGGCACCTGATAGCCGGGGATCGCGATCGCCTTGAGGATGGCGCGGCGGATCATCCGCTTGGTCTGCTCGTCCAGATAGGCGAAGTTGTAGGCCGGCGCCGTCATTCGGCGGCCTCCTTCAGGTCGTCGTCTTTCGGCTCGTTTTTCGTCGGGTGATCGTCCTTCGCGTCGCCGCCGTCGCGTTGCGCGAAGAACGACGCCCGCATCTTGCGCACCAGGCCGAGCTCGGCCTGGAAGTCGACATAGTGCGGCAGCTTGAGGTGCTCGACGAAGCCGGTCGCCTGCACGTTGTCGGAGTGCGCCAGCACGAACTCCTCGTCCTGGGCCGGCGCCGTCGCCTCCTCGCCGAGCTCGCCGGCGCGCAGCGCGCGGTCGACCAGCGCCATGCTCATCGCCTTGCGCTCGCCGTGCCCGAAGACGAGCCCGTAGCCGCGGGTGAAGCGCGGCGGCTCGCTCGCCGAGCCCTTGAACTGGTTGATGGTCTGGCACTCCGTCACGGTGATGCGGCCGATCGGCAGGGCGAAGCCGGCCTCCTCGGCGAACACCTCGAGCGCCACCTCGCCCATGCGGATCTCGCCGGCGAACGGATGGGTGCGGCCGAAGCCGCGCTGGGTCGAGTAGCCGAGCGCGAGCAGGAAGCCTTCGTCGCCGCGGGCGAGATTCTGCAGGCGCAGGTCGCGCTCGGCCGGGAAGGCGAGGGCGTCGCGGGTGAGATCGCCCGGCGCCGTGGCGTCGGCCGGCGGCGGCGCCGGCTCCACCAGGTCGTCGGCGGCGAGCAGATCGGTGACGCGCGGCATCGCGTCGGGCAGGGGCTCCGCGGAGGCCGGTTCGGCGGCCACCGTGCCGTCGTCCGGCTCCAGCAGGCGATGCGTGTAGTCGAAGGTCGGCCCGAGCACCTGGCCGCCCGGGAGATCCTTGAAGGTCGCCGAGATGCGCCGTCGCACCCGCATCGCGCCGGTGTCGAGGGGCCGCGTCGTGCCGAGCCGCGGCAGCGTCGCCCGGAACGCGCGCAGCAGGAAGATCGCCTCGATCAGGTCGCCGCGCGCCTGCTTGATGGCCCGTGCGGCGAGCGCGCGGTCGTAGAGCGAGCCCTCGGTCATCACCCGGTCGACGGCGAGCGTGAGCTGGCCGGTGATCTGGTCGAGCGTCAGCTCGGGCACGGCGGGATCGCCGCGCCGTGCATGGGCGAGCAGTCGGTGGGCGTTCTCGATGGCGCGCTCGCCGCCCTTCACCGCGACATACATGTCAGGTTCCCTCGCCGAGCGTCACCGAGCGCGGCAGGGCCGCGACGGCCGTGTCGGTCACGAGCACGAGGTCGATGCCGCAGGGGAACAGTGCCCGGTTGGCGACGAGGCGCGCGGCGATGTCGTCGGGCAGCGGCGTCGCCTGCAGAAGGCGGCGGCCCGGGATGCCGGGACCGGCGAGAATCAGCAGCGGACCGTGCGCGAAATCGTCGACCTGCAGGATCAGGGTCGCCGAACGGTCCGGATAGTCGGGCGTGCCGGGCGCGAAGGAGCCGAACGAGGGCATCGCCGTCGGGTCCGACACGAGGGCGAACGACGCCGCGGCCGGATCGTCGACCACCGGCGCGGCGGTGTGGAAGCGCAGCCATGCGGCGACGGCGGGCGCGGCGGCGAGCGGCGGGTCGAGCCACACCGGCGTGTCCTGGTCGAGGAGCGTCAGCGCGACTGCGGCCGCACCGGTACGCAGCGGCGCCGGTGGGGCGAGGGCAACGGACTCACCGAGCGGCACGGCCGTGCCGGGCCGCGCCAGCGCATCCATCACGGCACGGAACACCGCCTGGGCGGCGTTCACCGGATCGCGAAAGCCGGGCGACAGGCGCGCGTCCATCTCAGTCCTCCCCGCGCACGAGCGTGAAGAAGTCGACCCGCGTCGCTGCCGTGCGGGCCGCCTCGGTCAGCTCCGTCGTCTCGAGCGTTTCGCGCAACGGTGCGACGACTCGCGTCTCGACGGCGGTCCGCCAGACGTCGCTCTGCATCAGCGCGTCGCACAGCGCGACGAGCCGCGCCTTGGCGCCGTCTCGGCCGAGCACGCAGGCAAAGCCGACCTCGCCGTCGGCGAGCCGGACGGCGGCGCGCGTCACCGTCGCCTCGCCGAGATTGAAGGCGCGTCCGTCGCCGCCGATGCGGCCCTGCACCATAACGAGGCCGGCTTCGGGCCGACGCACGACATCGTGCGCCGGCAGCGGGCCGAGCGCGTCGAGGCGCGCGGCGACGTCGGCGGCCGCCGCCTCGACCAGCACGGCCATGGCGGCCCGACGCGCCTCGATCGAGACGGTACCGCGGTCCAGGGTCCGGCCCGCGGTCCGGCTCGCATCGGTCGTGCCGCGCGACGGTGTCGCATCGAGGGGGGTGGTGGTCACGTCGGGATCCGGTGGCGTCGCCGAGTTGTCTATGTTAATAGACAACTCCTAATCCGCAAGCGCGACCGTTTGATGACGACCTTTCCCGTTTCACCGCCGGCGACCCGCACCCGCGGCGGTGCCGATGCGCGCCGAGACGACGAGGACGGCCTCGCATTGTGGCGCCGGGTGGCCGACCATCTCGCCGGCGCGATCGCCCGTGGCACCTATCCGGCCGGCACGCAGCTGCCGACCGAGGCGGCGATCGCGGCGCAGTTCGACGTCAACCGCCACACCGTGCGCCGGGCGCTGGCGGCGCTGCGCGCGCGCGGGCTGGTGCGGGCGGCGCGCGGCAGCGGCACCTTCGTCGAATCGACGCGGCTCGCCTATCCGATCCGGCCGCGCACGCGGTTCTCGGAGAATGTCGGGGCGAGCGGCCGTCAGCCCGGCGGCCGGCTGATCGCCACGGCGACCGAGCCGGCCTCCGCCGAGGTGGCGCGCCGTCTCGGCCTCGCCGCCGGCACGCCGGTCGTGCGCCTCGAGCTGTCGCGTCACGCCGACGGCGTCGTCCTGTGCGTCGCCACGTCGTGGCTGCCGGCGGCGCGCTGCCCCGAGGCCGGGGCGGTCTACGCCGCGAAGCGATCGATGACCCGCACGCTGGCGCATTTCGGCATCGGCGACTATCGCCGCGCCGGCACGCGGGTGACGGCCGGAGAGGCCGACCTTCACGACGCCGTCCATCTCGACCTCGCGCCCGGACGGCCCGTGCTGGTGGTCGACAGCGTCGACGTGGACGCCGACGGCACGCCCGTGGTCGTCACCCGCACGCGCTTCGCGGCCGAGCGGGTCGAGCTGGTGATCGAAAGCTGACGCGCACTGATCATGTAGACCGGGCCGATCGATCAGCTCGTCGTCATTCCGGGGCGCGGCGGAGCCGCGAACCCGGAATCCAGGGTCGAGCTCGTCATCCCCGGCTGGATTCCGGGTTCGGCGCGGCGCGCCGCCCCGGAATGACCACCGGTTCGATCGACCGGACCAAGGCTCAGTCGATCACCATGGCGCTGCGGCCGATGATCGCGAAGCGCAGCCGGCTCGACACCGCGTCGATGGCCGCGACCGTGACCAGGATCATCAGCACCAGGAACGCCACCTTGCCCCATTCCAGCACCCGGATCTGCTCGGCGAGATGGAGGCCGATGCCGCCGGCGCCGACGATGCCGATGATGGTGGCCGAGCGGGTGTTGGATTCGAAGTAGTAGAGCACCTGGCTCGCCATCACGGGCAGCACCTGCGGCAGGAGCCCGTAGCGCACCGCCAGCACGGGCGAGGCGCCGGTGGAGACGACCCCGTCCACCGGCTTGCGGTCGGCGTTCTCGATCGCCTCGGAGAACAGCTTGGCGAGCGAGCCGGTGTCCGACATCGCGATGGCGAGAATGCCGGCGAACGGCCCGAGGCCGACGACGTTGATGAAGATCAGTGCCCAGATCAGCACGTCGACGCCGCGGATGGTGTCGAGCCCGCGCCGCACGGCGAAATGCGCGAAGACGTTCGGGATCATGTTCTTGGCGGCGAGGAAGCCGAGCGGGGCGGCGAGCAGGGCGCCGCCCAGCGTCCCGAGCAGCGCGATCGCCAGGGTCTCGGCCAGGGCGTGGAGGAACACGGCGAGATGCGTCCCCGGGGTCGGCGGAAACATCGCCCCGAGAATGCCGACGATCTGCACGAGCCCGGTACCGAGCCGCGCCACCGAGATGTCGAGGCGCCAGATCGCGACCGCGGTCACGGCGAGAATCACGACGAGCACGGCGGCGCCTGTCGGGGTCCACATGCCCGCCGGCGCGAAGGCCCGGGGATGCCGTCGGCGCAGCGCGGCGAGGTCGGTGGCGGTCGCGGCGCGCGGCGGCAGATCCACCGGGTTCATGCGCGTCGCTCCCCGCCGATCAGCCGATGCCGCAACCGCTCGGTGACGAGATCGATGATCATCACGGTGGCGATGATCAGCACAAGGATGGCGGAGACGTCGGTGTAGTAGAACTTGCGGATCGCCACCATCAGGTCCTGGCCGATGCCGCCGGCGCCGACGAAGCCCATCACGGCGGCGCTCCGCACGTTGATCTCGAAGCGCAGCAGTGCGTAGGAGGCGAAGCTCGACAGCACCTGGGGCAGCACGGCGAGCCGAATGGCGGTGATCCGCGTCGCCCCGGCCGCCGTCGCGCCCTCCACCGGCTTCATGTCGATGTTCTCCACCACCTCGGCGAACAGCTTGCCGAGCGCGCCGGTCGAATGGATCGCGAGCGCCAGCACGCCGGGCAGGGCGCCGAGCCCGAAGGCGATCACGAACAGGAGCGCGAACACCATCTCGGGGACGGTGCGGCAGAATTCCAGAAGCCGCCGGGTGACGACTCGAACGATCCCGCGCCGCTCGAGATTCGCGGCGGCCAGGAAGCAGAGCACGAAGGCTCCGATGCCGCCGGCGAGTGTGCCGAGCCAGGCGATCAGGAGCGTGTCGACGAGGAGCCCGAGCCAGTCGTCGATATTCCAGAACCACTCGGCGAGATCGGCGCCGAGATTGCGCCAGGTCAGCGGCGGCACCAGGTTCCAGACATAGGCCGGCAGGCGATGGGCGTTGGCCGCGAGCTTGCCGGGATCGACCTCGCCGGCCACGGCCGCGAGCCCGATCGCGACCGTCAGGATCGCGAGGCCGAGCAAGGTCCGCAGACGCCGCGCCGCGACGGCGGCGCGGTACTGCGCCGCCGCGCGTTCGAGCTGCTCGGGACCGAGGATGACGACGGCGGAGACCATGGCGGACGTTTCGGGCGGGACGTTTCGGGACCGGGGGCCGTCCGGGGACGGCCCCGGTCCGCGGATCAGGAGGCCTTCTTCTTCTTGCGCAGGTCGTCGACGAACCGCACGAGCTCGATCACCGGCTCGTAGTCCTTGTGGCTGACCGCCTGGAACGGGAGCTGCTTGCCGTCGTAGATGGCGTCGAAGGCCGCCTTGTCCTTGGTCGCGACATTGAGCACCGCGTCGCGGATCGCCGCCTTGAGGCCCGCCGGCAGCGCCGTCAGATAGGCCATCGGCGAGTTCACGATCAGATCGGACTTGAAGACGATGCGGAAGTCCTCGGCCTTTGCCATGCCCTTGCGGGCCATGCGCTTGAGGTTCGACTCGGTCTCGTCGTTCCACCAGTTGAAGGCGGCGTCGCAGGTGCCCTGCTGCACGCCGATCACCGCGTTCTCGTGGCTGCCGGCATAGACCACCTTGGCGAAATAGGTGTCGGGGTCGAGCCCCATCTTGTGCATGGCGTAGCGCGGCACGTTATTGCCGGAGGTCGAGTTCGGGTCGACCAGGCAGAGGTTCTTGCCCTTCAGATCCTGGATGCTCTTGTACGGGGACTCGGCCTTCACGTAGAGCACCGAATAGTAGCCCTTGGTGCCGTCGGCGCTGACCTCGATGGCGAAGGGCTCGATCTGAGCGCCGGTGATGACGGCGCGGGCATACGAGGCCGGGCCGTACATGGCGATGTGGATGTTGCCGGCGCGCTGGCCCTCGACCACGGCGGCGTAGTCGTTGGCGATGCGCAGCGTCACCTTCACGCCGAGCTCCTTGGCGAGATAGTTGACGAACGGCGTCCAGCGGTCGGTGGTGCCGGAGGCGTTCTCGTCCGGGACCTTGGCGAAGATCAGCTCCGGAACCTGCGCCTTGTAGTCCTGCGCCAGCGCCGCGGGTGCGGCGAGCGCGGCGGCGAGCGCGCCGGCGAGAACGATGCGACGGTCGAGCATGCGACGTCTCCTGTGGTCGTCGTCAGGGGAAGAGCGGGAGGGGGTCAGGCCGCGGCGGCTTCGCCGACCGGCGCCCCGGGGCGCAGCGGGTCGAGCCCGGGGGCGTGATCGATCACGTCGGCGGCTTCGAGACCGTAGATCTCCCGCGCCAGCGCGTCGGTGAGCTGCGCCGGCGCGCCGTCGAACACGACGGCGCCGGCCGCCATGCCGATCAGCCGGTCGCAATAGTCGCGGGCGATGTCGAGCGAATGAAGATTGCACAGCACCGTGATGCCGAGATGCTTGTTGATGCGCAGCAGCGCGTCCATCACGACACGGGTGTTGCGGGGATCGAGCGAGGCGATCGGCTCGTCGGCCAGAATCAGCTCCGGCTCCTGCACCAGGGCGCGGGCGATGGCGACGCGCTGCTGCTGGCCGCCCGAGAGCGTCTCGGTGCGCTGCGCCGCGAGGCCGGCGATGTCGAACTGTTCCAGCGCCGAGAGCGCGATCGCCTTGTCGGCGTCCGGCCAGGCGCCGACCACGGCGCGCCACGACGGCACCGTGGCGACGCGTCCCATCAGAACGTTGGTCAGCACATCGAGTCGGCCGACCAGATTGAACTGCTGGAAGATCATCGCGGCGCGGCGGCGCCACAGGCGCAGGTCGCGCCCCGACAGCGCCGTCACCTCGACGCCGTCGAACACGATGCGGCCCTCGCTCGGGTCGATCAGCCGGTTGATCATCCGCAACAGCGTCGACTTTCCGGCGCCCGAGCGGCCGATGACGCCGACAAACGCGCCACGCTCGATCTCGAACGACGCGTCCGCAACCGCAGTGTGGACGCCGAAACGACGGGACAGGCCTTCGACGACGAGCATCAGCGACCCCTTCGTGCGCCGGCCCATCGATGAGACGTCCGATGGGACGGCCGATGCATGCGGCGGATGATCGGCTTCCGATGTGACAGGCGTGCGTCGCATCGGGACGACGATATCGCGTGCCGCCTCGCGGAAGGCCTTGCGGACCGGGTGAAATCGGGGAAGGTCAGCGTTTCGTCATCGCGCCGATATCGGCGTGTCACGACACCGTGTCCAGCGTTCCGGCCGCCCGGCCTCGAAGGACCCCGCCATGAGCAAGACGCTGTCTCCGGTTCCGCTGATCGACCCGAGCGCCGACGTGCGCGACAGCCGGCTCGGTCGCTTCACCGAGGTCGGTCCCCGGACCAAGCTGCTGGAGACCGTGCTCGGCGACTACTCCTACGTCGTCAACGACAGCGACATCGCCTACACGACGTTCGGCAAGTTCTGCTCGGTCGCGGCGATGACCCGGATCAATCCCGGCAACCATCCGATGCAACGCGCCAGCCAATCGCACTTCACCTATCGGGCGAGCGCCTACTTTCCCGGCGAAGCCGACGAGGCGGCGTTCTTCGCGTGGCGGCGCAGCCGTCACGTCACCATCGGGCACGACGTGTGGATCGGCCACGGTGCCGTCGTCCTGGCGGGCCGCAGCATCGGCACTGGCGCCGTGGTCGCGGCCAATGCGGTGGTCACCAAGGACGTGCCCGACTACGCGATCGTGGCCGGCAATCCGGCCCGGATCGTGCGCCGGCGGTTCGAGGACCACATCGCGGCGAGGCTGATCCGCCTCGCCTGGTGGGACTGGAGCCACGAGGCGCTGCATCTCGCGCTGCCGGATTTTCGCGCGCTGTCGATCGAAGCCTTCCTCGACACCTACGAGAGCCGGTCCGCGGCGGCGCCGCGGGCGGTGACGACCGGCAGCGGCGGCGATCAGGGCGGCCGCGGCCAGAGCGAGGTGACGGCGTGACGAGCGCTGCGTTTCCAGGGCGTGACGAAGCGCCTGCCGGCCTCGTGGTCACGGGCGGCGCCGTCCTGATCGACGGGCGCTTCACCGACGCGACCGTGAAGGTCATGCAAGATGGATCGATCGCCCCGGCCGGGCGCGACAGCGGCGGGCCGACCCTCGACGCGACCGGGCTGCTGGTCCTGCCCGGCATCGTCGACATTCACGGCGACGCCTTCGAGCGCCAGATCATGCCGCGGCCGGGCGTCGACTTTCCGCTCGACGTCGCCCTCCACGAGACCGACCGCCAGGTTGTCGCCAACGGCATCACCACGGTGTTCCACGGCGTCACCTGGTCGTGGGAGCCGGGATTGCGCGGTGCCGACAATGCGCGGCGGCTCGTCGCCGCCATCGAGGACCTGCGTTCCGGGCTCGCCGCCGACACCCGCCTGCACCTGCGGCACGAGACGTTCAATCTCGACGCCGAGGCCGAGATCGCCGACTGGCTCGCGGCCCGCCGGATCGACATCCTCGCCTTCAACGACCACATGACCCTGACCGTGGAGGCGACCGGCCGTGCCGCCAAGCTCGCCCGCATGGTCGAGCGGTCCGGCCTGTCGCACGAGGCGTTCATGCAGCTCGTCGCGCGTGTGGTGGCGCGGCGCGACGAGGTCCCGGGCTCGATCGAGCGCCTCGCCGGCGTCGCCCTCGCGCACGGCGTGCCGCTGCTCTCGCACGACGACACCAGCCCGGAGCAGCGTGCCTGGTACCGTGCGCTGGGCTGCCGGGTCGCCGAGTTCCCGACCACCGTGGAGGCGGCCGCCGAGGCCGCGGCGCATGGCGACGAGATCGTGTTCGGCGCCCCTAATGTGGTCCGGGGCGGCAGCCACACCGGCTGGACGAGCGCGACCGAGATGATCCGGCTCGGCCTCTGCACCGTGCTCGCCTCCGACTACTACCATCCGGCGCCGCTGCTGGCGGCGTTCCGCCTCGACGCCTCCGGCACGCTGCCGCTCGCCGCCGCGTGGTCGCTGATCGCCGAGGCGCCGGCCCGCGCGGCCGGGCTCGCCGACCGCGGCCGCATCGCGCCGGGCTGCCGTGGCGATCTCGTGCTGATCGATCGCCGCCATGCGGCGGCGCCCCGGGTGGTCGCGACCGTCGTGGCGGGCCGCGTCGTCCATCTCGCCGAGCCCGGTCGGTTCCGGCATGCTGCCGCCTCGCTGCACCGCATCGGGACCTGCGCATGACCCCGTCCGTCCGAGAGCCACGTCCGGATCGGTCGCCCCGCTGGGCGATCTATGTCGTGCCGTCCGCCGACAGCCTGCTGTTTCGCCTGGGTAGCGCGCTGCTCGGCTACGACTGCCGCAGCGGTGACGATCTCGCACCGCCCGGCGGCGTCGACCTGCCGGCCGACTGGGCCGCGCTCGTCGCGCCGGCGCGGCGCTACGGCTTTCACGCCACCCTCAAGGCGCCGTTCCGTCTCGCCTCCGGTTGCGACGCGGACGGGCTCGTGCGGGCCGTCGACGCGCTCGCGCGGGAGCCGCGCGTGCCCGTGGTGATCCGCCCGGTGGTGCGCGCGCTCGGCGACTTCGTCGCCGTCGTGCCGGCGGTCCGTGACGCCGCGCTCGACCGGCTCGCCGCCGACTGCGTAACCCGGCTCGACGCCTTTCGCGCGCCCCTGAGCGATGCCGAGCGGGCCCGCCGGCTCGCGGCGCCGCTGTCGCCGCGCCAGCGCGAGCATCTCGATCGCTGGGGCTATCCCTATGTCTTCGACGACTTCCGCTTCCACATGACGCTCACTGGACCGATCGCGGCGGACCGCCGCGATGCCGTCGTCGCGACGCTGGCGGCGCTGCTCGCCCCGGTGACCGACGCCGGTGCGCTGCCCATCGACCGCATCGTGCTGTCGCGCCAGGACGGAGCCGACGCGCCGTTCCGGGTCGTCCACGACGCCGTGCTGTCCGGTACGGGCGCAGATGCGGCTCACGTCACGATCCCTCGCCTCGGAGAGCACACTGCATGACGACGTTCATCGCCACGGTCGCCGAGCTCGAGGCGTTGTACGGAACGCCGGGCGAGACCTCGACCGCCAAGGAGGTCGACCACATCACGCCGGAGTATCGGCAGCTCATCGCGGCGTCGCCCTTCGTGGTGCTCGCCACGGTCGGCCCCGAAGGCGCCGACTGCTCGCCGCGCGGCGACCGCGCCGGCGAGGTGGTCCGCATCCACGACGCCCGCACGCTGATGCTGCCCGATCGCCGCGGCAACGACCGCATCGACTCGCTGCGCAACGTGGTGCGCGATCCGCGGGTCGGGCTCCTGTTCCTGATCCCGGGCGTCGGCAACACGCTGCGGGTGAACGGCCGCGCCCGCCTCACGGCGGATCCGGCGCTGCTCGCGTCCTTCGCGGTCGACGGCAAGCCGCCCCGCACCGTGATGATCGTCGACGTCGAGACGGTGTTCTTCCAGTGCGCGCGGGCGATCGTCCGCTCGGCCCTGTGGGATCCGGCCGCGCAGGTGGATCCGGCGACGCTGCCGTCCCCCGGGCGCATCCTCGCCGTGCTCAGCGAGCAGCGCGTCGGCGGCGACGCCTACGACCAGGCGTGGCCCGAGCGGGCCAGGGCCTCGCTCTGGTGAGAGCCGTCCCGGCTCCGTCGCGCGGCGCGCCGAATCGAGCCGAAGGGCCGGGTTCAGAGCCGAGAGATGCGGGCGCCGAGCGCGATCGCCTGCATTCGGCTCTTCAGGTCGAGGCGGCGCAGGATCGCCGAGACGTGGAGCTTGACCGTGTTCATCGAGATGCCGAGCTGCTCGGCGATCTCGGCGTTGGATTGTCCGATCCCCATGAGGCGGAGGATCTCGCGTTGCCGCGGGGTCAGGAACTTCAGGATCGCCACGTGAGTATCGTCGTCGGCGGCGGGCGACGCGGGGGCGCGGCAGGCGTCCGCCCGTACGGTGCGCGAGCCGATGGCGGTCTGGATCGTGTCCTCGATGGTGCGCACGAGCAGATCCATCACGAAGCGTGGCTCCGGGATGCTGGCGGACCCCAAATCTCCGCCGACCGGATCGATCGGCAGCAGGCCCTGCATGCTCAGCCGGAGCAGGGTGAGGGCATGGGGCGGTTCCGCGCCGCGCGGCATCGCGACCAACAAGGTCCGGCCCGCCGCCGCGTTGTCGTCCTGGAGACAGGTGAACAGCTTGCAGCGACCGGCGATCACGTCGCGGAAATGGTGCACCTGATCGATCCAGGTGCTCCGCAGGAAGGCGGAGTCGCCACCAACGGCCAAGCCGCCACGGCCGGGCGCGAGGTCCATGCTCCGCCACGCCGCGTTCCGCTCGACAAACGTTCCGTCCGGCGTCAGCACGGCGATGCCGACGACCAGCGTCTCGGGCGGCGATCGGACTCTCGCGTCCCCACTCATACTCAGCTCCGGAGATGCCGGACCGCGCCTTCGAACAGACCCGGATCCTGCATCGTCGTGCAGCCGACAATACGGGTTGGGGCTCGGCGGAGTAGGGACCTCCGCCCTTACTCCCAAAGGACGAGTATGCCTAGCTGCCGGGACTATTCAGGGCCGGGGCGGGACCGATCGGAGCGGCACGCGGGCGAACAGGGTGCTGCCGCGCCCGCGCTTCGATTCGATCTCCAGCGATCCGCCGACCAGCGAGAGTCGCTCGCGAATCCCCAGCAGCCCGAGCCGCCGCGATGGCGCGCCGGCCTGCGCCGCCTCCTCGCTCGGGAACCCGCGGCCGTCGTCCTCGACGATCAGCCGGACCTCCTCGGGGGTTCCGTCGAGTATGATGCCGATCCGGCTCGCACCAGCATGTCGCACCACGTTGGTGATCGCCTCCTGCACGACGCGGTAGAGCGTGGTCTCCACCTCGGGCGGGAGGCGCCGGTCGAGCGCGAGGTGCGTCTCGAAGGCGAGGTCGCAGCGCGACTGCCACTCGGCCGGCACTTGGCGGATCGCCTCCTGCAGGCCGAGATCGTCGAGCGCGGTCGGACGGATCTCCCAGGCGAGCCGGTTCACGTCCTCGCTGACCCGGACGCTGAGCTCCCGCAGCGAGGCGATCTCGCGGCGGATGTCGCCGTCGCCGGCGAGCGTGCGCGCCATCGCGTCGAGGCCGAGCTGCAAGAGCGTGAGCGACTGACCGAGGCTGTCGTGCAGCTCGCGCGCGAGCCGGCGCCGCTCGGTCTCCTGGTCGTCGACGATCCGCCGCAGCACCTCTGACAGCTCCGCCTCGGCACGAGCCCGGCGCTCGGTCTGTATCTTGAGCTCGCGGGTCGCCCGCTCGCTCTCGGCGAGCCGGCGATCGAGCTCGATGAGGTCGCGCGCGCTCCGCTCGGCGTAGCGGATCGTGCGCTCCAGGAGCGCGTGGTCGAACTCGCCCTTGACCAGGTAGTCGTTGGCGCCGGCCTCGGTGGCCGCACGGTCGACCTCGTCGCTGCCGAATCCTGTGAGCACGATCATCGGCTTGAGGATGCCGCGCCGGCGCGCCTCGCGGATCAGGCCGAGGCCGCTCTCCGGGCCGAGCCGGATGTCGACGAAGTAGAGGTCGTGCGCGTCCTGCTCGACAGCGGCGAGCCCGGCCGCGTAGCTCGCGACCCAGTCGAGCGCGCGCCGCCGTCCCGGCAGCCGGCGCAACATGCGCACGGCCGGCCCTCGACGGCGGGCAGCGAGGCGGCCGACATCCAGAAGCCCCACAGCGAGGAGATCTTCGCGACATAGTCGGGAATGTTGGCGGGCTTGACCAGATAGGCGTTGATCCCGCTCGCATAGGCCTCGGTGATGTGCTTCGGGCTTTCCGAGGTCGACAGCGCGATGACGGGCAGGTGGCGCAGGCTCTCGTCGGCGCGCACGAGCCGGATCACCTTGCGACCGTCCAGCCGCGGCATGTTGAGGTCGAGCAGCACGAGGCTCGGCGGCGGCGCCGCACCCGGCGCCGCGAAGGCGCCGCGCCGGTACAGGTAGTCGAGCATCTGCTCGCCGTCGCTGACGAAGCGCAGGTCGGCCCGCACGCCGGCGCGCGAGAAGACCTCCTGGAGAATGAACTTGTCGTGGTTGTGGTCCTCGGCGACCAGCACGGTCGGCGGGGCCATCTCGCGGCACGTCACGGTCGGTCTCCGTCCTCGAGGCTGCGGATCGGCAGCGTGAACCTGAAGGTCGCGCCGGCGCCGGCGACGCTTTCGGCCGAGATCGTCCCGCCGTGGCGCTGGACGATCTTGCGGCAGATGGCGAGCCCGATGCCGGTCCCCTCGTACTCGTCGGGACCGTGCAGCCGCTGGAACGGTTCGAAGATCTGCTCGCGATACTTCTCGTCGAAGCCGATGCCGTTGTCCGTCACGGCGATCCGCACGTGCCGGTCCGGCTCGCCGGTCGCCGGACGATCATGGTCGACCGCCGCGCCGGCCTCGATCGCCCCGCTCACCGCGACCGCGGGCGCGCGCTCGGGATGACGGTACTTGAGGGCGTTGGAGATCAGGTTCTGCAGGACCTGCCGGATCTGGCTGCGATCGCAGAGCACCACCGGCAGGCTGTCGGCCGCGACGCGCGCGCCGGTCTCCTCCAGCACCGGGCGCAGGTCGGCCAGCACGTCGGCCAGCACCTCGTCGAGCGGAACCGCGGCGAGCGGCCGGGCCTGCCGTCCAACCCGCGAATACTCGGCGAGGTCGTTGATGAGGGCGCGCAGGCGGCGCGACGAGGTCTCGATGCCGCTCACCATGGCGCCGAGCCGGCCTTCCGAGTCCGGCGGCAGCGACTCCTTCAGGAGGCCCGCGAAGGCCTCGATGTGGCGCAGCGGCTCCTTGAGGTCGTGCGACGCCACATAGGCGAAGGATTCGAGCTCGTCGTTGCTGCGGGCGAGCTGGCGATTGACCCCTTCGAGCTCCTCGGCCTTGCTGAGGATCACGTCGACGACGAGATCGCGGATCTCGATGGCGGCGACGATCTCGTGCGGCTGCCACGGACGGGAGCGGCCCCGCACCACCTCGCGCCATGCATCGAAGGAGGCGCGGGTCTGCAGCCGCTCCCCGAGCGGCCCGATGCGCACCGGCTTGTGCGGGTCGCCGCCCCAGGTGACCGTCTGGGCCACCTCCGGCCGGAACCAGAGCATGTAGTAGGTCGAGGCGCGGCCGAGCGGCACCGCGAGCACGCCGCTCACCCGCGTCGGGTCGGCCGCGACGGCCGGGATGGCGGTGTCGAGGCAGTCGGTCTCGAAGACGTCGCGGGCGTCGCCGCGCGACAGCGCGCCGATCAGCGTCGTGATCTCGGTCCGCGAGAGGGTCTGGCCGTGGGTGGTGACGCCATCGAAGCCGGACAGGGCGAAGCCGGCCGCGTTCATCAGCGACAGCATCTCGTCGGCGCCGCGGGCGAGGGCGGCCGGCAGATCCTTCTGGCTGCCGAGCCCGTGCAGGAGACGCTGCTGGACGGCGCGCACCCGCACGCTGTGGCGGACGATCGCGGCCTCCTCGAGCACGGCGATCTGCCAGGTCAGCACCTGGGCGATCAGCTCGCAGGCCTGCCGGATCTCGTAGGCGACGAAGCGCGGCAGCGTGTTGTGGCACGAGATCAGGCCCCACAGGCGCCCCTCGCGCAGGATCGACACCGACATGGCGCCATGCACCGCCATGTTCGTCATGTACTCGATGTGCACGGGCGAGACGCTGCGCAGCACCGCATGGCTGAGATCGATCGGCCCGCCGGTGAGCGGGTTGCGGTCGGGCACCAGCGGGGCCGGCACATAGCCGATGTCGGGGATGATCCGCACCGGATTGGACGTGTAGAGGGCGCGCGACTGGGCCGGGATGTCCGAGGCCGGGAAGTGGAAGTCGAACAGCGACGGGATGCTGTCGGTCCGATCCTCGGCGATGACCTGGCCGCTCCAGTCGGCGGCGAACCGATAGATTTTCACCCGGTCGAAGCCGGTGATTCGGCGCACCTCCTCGGCCGCGATGGCGCAGACCGTCGCGAGGTCCGTGGCGGTCTGCAATCGCCGGATCGCCGCCCGGATGCCGCGGAAGAACGCGCTCGACGGGCGAGGCGTCGCGTCACGCGGCTCGAGCTCCAGGATGGTGAGCCCGTCGTGCCGGTGCACGATGCCGTCGACCTCGCGCTCGCCGTCCGCCATGCGCATCGCCATGGCGATCGGGTTGGCGGCGGCCGGATCGTCGCCGGCCAGCACGGCGCCGAGGCGATCGAGGCTCGGCGCGGTCAGGCAGGCCGCGAGCGGCGCCTCGCGCACCGCCTCGACCGGCAGCCCGGCGAAGCTCTCGACATTGGCGCTCACCGCCACCGGGCGCAGCGTCGGCTCGACGAAGGCGAGCAGGACGCCGTGCGGCTGGATCAATCCCGGGATGTGGATCGGCTCGCGGTCGCAGCTCGTCAGATCGACGGCCGGTCCGGGGGCGCCTTCGGGGTGCGGACGATCCTCCATGGTCACACCTGATCGATGCCGGACGAAGCGCCCGGCCGCGCCGCGCCGCGGTCCGGGCCGGTGGCGAGCGGCAACGAGAACCAGAAGGTCGCGCCGGCGCCGGGCGCGGTCTCGACCCCGACCTTGCCGCCGTGCCGCTGGATGATCTTGCGGCAGATCGCGAGCCCGATGCCGCTGCCCTCGTACTCGTCGGGCCCGTGCAGGCGCTGGAACGGCTCGAACACCTGCTCGGCGTATTTCGGATCGAACCCGATGCCGTTGTCTTCGACGAGCACCCGGACGAAGGCGTCGGCGTCGCGATGCGGACCGTCGGTGTCGATCGCGGCGGAGAGTCGAATCGTGCAGGGGCGGTCGGGGTGCCGGTACTTCAGCGCGTTGGCGAGCAGGTTCTGAAGCACCTGGCGAACCTGGTTGCGATCGCACTGCACGGTCGGCAGCGGTTCGCACGTGACGGTCGCCCGGGTCTCGTCGATCCGTTGGCGCAGGTCGTCCATGACCTCGCGCACGATCTCGTCGAGGGCGGTCGGGGCGGGCGGCTGGGCCAGGCGGCCGAGCCGCGAGAACTCGGCGAGGTCGTTGATCAGGTTGCGCAGCCGTCGCGACGAGCTCTCGATGCCGCCGACCATGGCACCGAGCCACATGTCTCCGGACCGGCTGATGGATTCGCTCAGCAGGCCGGCGAAGGCCTCGATGTGACGCAGCGGCTCCTTGAGGTCGTGCGACGCCACATAGGCGAAGGATTCGAGCTCCTCGTTGCTGCGCGCGAGCTGGACGTTGACGCTCTCCAGCTCCTCCGCCTTGCGCAGGATCACGTCGATGACGAGCTCGCGCAGCTCCACGGCGGCGACGATCTCGTGCGGCTGCCACGGGATCGCGCGTCCGCGCGATTCCTCGGTCCAGGCCGCGAACGACTTGCGCGGCTGCAGGCGGGCGCCGTCCGGACCCGGCTCGACGGCCTTCTCCGGGTTGCCGCCCCAGCGCACCGTCTGGGCGACCTCGGGGCGGAACCACAGCATGACCCGGTGCGGCGGCGAGCGCGACAGCGGCACCGCGAGGACTCCGGCGGCGACGTCCACGTAGTCCTGCGCCTCCGGGAACAGCAGCGGCAGGCGGTCGGTCTGGAACAGCTCGGCGCCCTCCGCCCGGATCGCCCAGTCGACGATCCGCTCGATCACGGCGGTCGGCGGCGTGCGCCCGATCGTCGTCACGCCGTCGCGGCCGTAGAGGCAGAGGCCCGAGGCGCCCATCAGCTCGAGCAGTGCCTCGCTGTTGCCGATCAGGCCGGCGCGGTGATCGCGCAGCTCCTCGATGTCGCCGAGCAGCCGGCGCTGGATCGCCTTGCCCTTGAGGCTGTGGCGGGTGACGGCGTCCTCCTCCATCACGCCGATCTGCCAGGCGAGCACCTGGGCGACCATCTCGCAGGCCTGGCGTGCGTCGTGGCCGACATGGCGCGGCAGCCGGTTGTGGCAGGCGATCAGGCCCCACAGCCGGTCGCCGCGCAGGATCGACACCGACATGGTCCCGCGGATGCCCATGTTCCGCATGTATTCGAGATGGATCGGCGAGACGCTGCGCAGCACCGCGAACGAGAGGTCGATCGGCCGTCCGGTCGAGGGATGGCGGTTCGGCGCCATCGGGGCGGGCCGATAGGCGATGTCCGGAATGATGCGGACCGGATTGAGGGCGTAGAGGGCGCGCGCCTGGGCCGGGATGTCGGAGGGCGGGAAGTGCAGGCCGAGAAACGACTCGATCGCCTCGTCGCGGCTCTCGGCGATCACCTCGCCGCTGAAGTCGGCGGCGAAGCGGTAGACCTTCACGCGGTCGAAGCCGGTGATCTGGCGGACCTCGCGGGCCGCCGCCGCGCAGGCGTCGGCGAGCGTGCGGGCCGCCTGCAGGCGGCGGATCGCCCCGCTGGTGCGGCGGAAGAAGGCGTGGGCGCCATCGCTCGGCTCGCCGCGCGGCTCGAACTCCAGGAGCACCAGACCATCGTGCCGGTGGACGATGCCGTCGAACGCGAACGGGCCACCGGTGCGGAGCTGCATGGCGATCGGGACGCCGGCGGGGCCCTCGCTCTGGCGCAGCGCGACCCGGAGTTGCTCGACGCTCGCCGGCTCGAAGGTCGCCTCGATCGGCCGGTCGAGCACCGTCTCGGCGCCGAGGCCGAGCAGATCATGCAGGTTGGCGCTGACGCTGATGGTCCGCAGGTCGCCTTCCGCGAAGGCGAACAGGAGACCGTGCGGCTGGATCGCCCCCGGCACGTGAATGGGCTCGCGATCGCAGCTCGCGAGATCCGCGGCGCCGGTGTCGTCCGGCCCGCCCAGCGCGCGCGCGTCCTTCATGGTGATCCTTCGAGCGCCCCGCCGACCTGGCGGATCGCCATGCTTAGGCCCGGCCCGGCGGCGCGTCCATCCGGCCGAACCCGACGATCGCCCGGGCCGGCGCGCCGAGCCTGATTCGTCTCGGGCCGCATCAGTCCTCGGCCAGCCAGTTCCGGCCGAGCGCATAGCGGACGATCTCGACCCGCGTGTGGAAGCCGAGCTTGGCCATCGCCCGCGTCTTGTAGGTCTCGACGGTCTTGACCGCGATCTGGAGCCTGTCGGCGATGGTCTTGTTGCTGTAGCCGGCGGCGGTGAGCCGGAGCACGCGGATTTCGCGCTCGCTCAGATCCGCGTCCGGCAGCCCCGGCGGGATCGCCGGGCTCGCCGGCTTGGGCGAGCCCTGGCCGGTGACGCGGGCGCGGAGCGCCGGATCGACATAGACGCCGCCGGCCGCCACCGCGGCGATCGCCCGCATCAGCTCCTCGCTCGCCGAGCGCTTGAGGACGTAGCCGACGCCGCCGACCTCGAGCCACTGGCGCAGATAGGCGCCGTCCTCGTGCACCGTGAGGGCGACGACCTTGCAGCTCGGGCAGAGCGCACGGATGCTCCGTGCCAGCTCGATTCCGTTCAGGCCCGGCATCGACAGGTCGATGACGGCGATGTCGGGCGTGCGCTCGACCGCCATGGCGAGCGCGGCGCGCCCGTTGCGGGCCTCGCCGACGATCTCCAGGTCCGGATCCGCGACCAGCAACGCCTTGATGCCGGCCAGGACGACCGGGTGGTCGTCGGCGAGCAGGATGCGCAGCCTCGATGCGGACACGCCGGACTCCCTCGTGCAGGGTCGCCATGGTACTGCGGAAGCGCCCCGATAGGCGAGCCTCCGCCACGCGACCCCGCCTCCCGCGAATCCGGACCGTCGGCGGCCGGCTCAGGCCCGGTCGACGCGCTCCGCGTCCAGCGGCTTGCGGGGCGGCCTGTGGGAGCGAGCCGGCCGGCCCTTGGCGTCCGGCGGCTCGGCCGCGGCCGCGCGTTGCCGGCCGCGCCGCGCCCCCCCGACGCGCTGCTCGGTCGCGGCGAGGAGCTTCGTCAGCAGCGCGGCGAGCTGGCGCTGTTCGGCGCCCGACAGCGCCTCGAGCAGGCCGTCGACCCCGCCGACGTGATCGGCGATGGCGCGGTCGGCGAGCCGCTTGCCGGCCGGCGTGAGGCGGATGATGGCGCCGCGCCGGTCGCGCGGGTCGGGGCGCCGCTCGACCAGGCCCAGCGCCTCGACCTTGTCGATGCGGTTGGTGATGGCGCCCGAGGTGAGCAGCGACTCGGCGAGCAGGTCGGTCGGCCGAAGCTCATACGGCTTGCCAGAGCGGCGCAGCGTCACGATCAGGCTGAACGCCTCCCAGGAGAGCCCGAGCGGCACCAGCCAGCCCTCGGATCGGCGCAGGAAATGCGCGGCGAGCCGCATGACGCGGCCCTGGATCCCGATCGGCGAGGGGTCCAGGTCGGGGCGTTCGCGGCGCCATTCGGCGAGCAGCTTCGCGACGGAGTCGGCATTCTCGGTGGTCATCTGGCCTGCGCTCGAAGGTCCCGTGCCGATGCTCGAAACACGATGCTCGAACCATGATGCTCGTAACACGGTGTGCGACCGCGAAGGTCGCCGCCGTCGTTTGCGGCACTGCGCACGCATAATGAGCTTGACGAGGCGGGCGCGCAAATGAAAAGCTCAACGTTAAGATAATCAATGTCGAGCGGTTTGGCGGCCTCGTGCCCGCACGCGGCTGCCGCTCTCCTCCGCTCGGCACCTTCCTGCGAGCCCCCGCGCATGGACATCTTCGTCGAGAATCTCGTGCAGGTGTGGGACGACGGCGGCGACGGCGTGCGCGCGCTCGACGGCATCACTCATCGGTTCCGCTCCGGCACGCTCACCTGCCTGCTCGGCCCCAGCGGCTGCGGCAAGAGCACGCTCGCCCAGATCGTCGGCGGCATCGAGACCGCGACCTCGGGCACGATCCGCATCGTCGATCCGAAGACGCCGGGCGCGCCGCCCGCGGCGCCCGGGCAGTGCTCGGTGATGATGTGGCAGTCGCTCAACCTGTTTCCGTGGCGCAACGTCATCGACAACGTCGCCTTCGGTCTCGAGATGGCCGGCGTGCCGCGCGAGGCGCGCTACGCCCGTGCCCGCGAGCTGACCGCCCTGGTCGGCTTGCGGAACTTCGAGGAGAAGGCGTGCAGCCAGCTCTCCGGCGGCATGCGCCAGCGCGTCGCGCTCGCCCGCGCCCTCATCATGGACCGGCCGATCCTCCTGATGGACGAGCCCTTCGCGGCACTCGACGCGCAGACCAAGATCGTCATGCAGGAGGAGCTCACCCGCATCTTCGAGCGGCTGCGCAACACCATCCTGTTCGTCACCCACGCGATCGACGAGGCGATCCTGCTCGGCGACGAGGTGGTGGTGATGACGGCGCGTCCGGGCCGCATCAAGGAGGTGATCCCGATCGACCTGCCGCGGCCGCGCACCCAGGAGATGGTCGGCACCCAGGAGTTCGGCGCGCTCTACGACCGCATCCTGCACCTGATCCGCGAGGAGGTGCTGAACGCCATGCGTCAGCAGGACGAGGCCCTCGCATGATCCCGAGCGGACGCGCCATGTTCGGCGGCTGGAGCCGCCGCGCCGCCACCGGCTTCGCCGGCCGCGGCGGTCTCGCGAGCGGGCGTGCGAAGAGCGGACGCGCGAGAAGCGGGCGGCCGCGCCGGCGTAGCGATCCCTTGTGGATTCGCGTCCTGCCGGCACTGTCGGTCGTCCTCTTCCTCGCGGTCTGGGAGGCCGCGGTGCGGGCCGGCGAGGTGGCACCGATCATCCTGCCGGCGCCCTCCAGCATCGCCCGCTATCTGGTCGCGATGATCGTCGACGGCACGCTGCCGTACAATCTCGCCGTGACGTTCCTGCGCATCATGGCCGGCTTCGTCGTCGCCGGCCTGCTCGGCGTGCTGGTCGGCGTGCTGATGGGAATGTCGCGGATCGCGGCAAAAGTCCTCGATCCGTGGATCGCGGCGCTCTATCCGCTGCCGAAGATCTCGCTGATCCCGCTCCTGATCATCTGGCTCGGCACCGGCGAGGCCTATATCCTCACCATCAGTGCCGTCACGGCGTTCTTTCCCGTGGTCATCAGCACGTTCGCGGGGATCCGCCAGACCAGCCAGGAGCTCGTCAAGGCGGCGCGCGATCTCGGCGCCAGCACCCGGCAGATCCAGATGCACGTGGTGATCCCGGCGGCGATCCCGAGCATCTTCTCCGGCCTCCATCTCGGCATGGGCGTCACCATCATCCTGGTGGTCGCGGCCGAGATGATCGGCGGCTCCAACCAGAGCGGCATGGGCTATCTGCTCATCCGCTACGGCCAGGTGATGGAGACCGAGAAGGTCTTCGCCGCCCTGGTCGTCCTCGCCGTGTTCGGCGGCGTCATCATCAAGGCCCAGCAGGCGATCGACCGTCTCGTCGCGCCCTGGGCCTTCGGCAAGCCTTGAACAGGGGCCGCGACATGGCACGCATCCTCATCGAGAACGGCCTGGTGGTCACGGTCGACGGCGCCCGCAACATGTATCCGGGCGGCGCCGTGCTGGTCGACGACGGCCGCATCGCCGCGGTCGGCGCCAGCGTCGATCCGGAGGTGCGGCGCGGCGTCGACGAGGTGATCGACGCCGAGGGCTGCCTGGTGATGCCGGGGCTCGTCAACCTGCACCAGCACCACTGGTATGTGCTGTTCAAGGGGCTCGCCGACGGCATGCTGCTGGAGGACTGGATCACCGATCTGGTCTTCCCGCTGGTGTCGCGGCTCGATGCGCAGGCGATGCGGGTGGCGAGCTGGCAGTGCGGGCTCGAGATGCTGGCGACCGGCACGACCTGCTCGCTCAACCACTCCGTCACCGTGACGACGCCCGAGATCGTCGAGGCGATCGTCGCGCCGCAGGCCGAACTCGGCATCCGCCAGATCTTCGCCAAGGAGCTGCGCTGCCGCAACCCGCGCTTCGCCGCGCATCCGCTGACTCTCGACGAGTCGCTCGCCGCCTTCGCCGAGGAGGCGCGGCGCTGGGACGGCGCCCATGGCGGCCTCGTGCGCATGGGCATGGTGATCGAGGCGAACGCCCACTGGACCGCCTCGGGCATGAGCACCGAGGAGCTGATCACGCGCGGTTATCAGCTCGCCCGCGATCTCGACCTCAAGATCTCGAGCCACATCGCCGGCGGTACCTTCTCGCTCGAAAAAGGCTTCCTCAAGCATCTGCGCGACACCGGCCGCACCGATGTCCGCTACCTGATGCAGCTCGGCGTGCTCGACGAACGCTGGATCCTCGCGCACGGCATCCACTGCACCGAGCTCGACCTCGAGCAGATGGCGCATGTCGGGGCGAGCCTCGTCTATACGCCGACGAGCGAGTCGATCCGCGGCGGCGGCATCGGACCGATCGCCAACGCGGCCCGGCTCGGCATCGTCACGGCGCTCGGCACCGATGGGCCGATGGTCGACTACACCGACGACATGCTCGAGCAGATCAAGGCCTGCGTGCTGTTCCAGCACCAGCGCCACCTCGACCCGACCCGCATCTCGGTCGAGCAGGCGATCGAGATGGCGACCATCGGCGCGGCCCGTGCCGCCGGGCTCGACGCCGAGATCGGCTCGCTCGAGGTCGGCAAGCGCGCCGACATCGCCGTGTTCGACATGCGCCGGCCCCATGTCGGGCCGCTGCTGCGGCCGCTCTCCGCCTTCGTGTGCGCCGGGAAAGGCTCGGACGCCAAGGTCGTGCTGGTCGACGGCGAGATCGTCTATCGCGACGGCGCGTTCCCGCGCTGCCCCGACCATCGCGAGGTCTTGCGCGAGGCCGAGGCGATCGGTCGGTCGATCGCCGAGCGTGCGGGTCTTTCGGCCCGCATGACCTCGCCCTGGCCGTCGCACGCGGCGCCCGCCGCGCGGCGCCATCCCGAGCATGTCTAATAAATCTCCGCAGCCCCCACGGAAGAAGGACACGGTCATGAAGGCGTCTGGCAGAGTTCTGGCGATCGTCGCCGCGGTGCTGGGTTTGGCGGGAGCGACGACCGCGTCGCGCGCCGCCGACGTGCTGCGCATCGGGGAGGGGCCCTTCATCACCGGCGGCGGCTTCCTGGTCGCCGACGAGAAGGGCTACTTCAAGAAGCTCGGCATCACGATCGAGAAGCGGATGTTCATCGACGGCCAGCAGGCCGTGCCGGCGCTGATCGCCGGCGAGCTCGACCTCACCTTCATGACAGCGAACGCGAGCCTGTTCAACTCGATCGCGCGTGGCGCGCCACTCGTCGTCGTGCTCGACCGCGGCAACAACAAGGCCGGCCGCGGCTACACGGTCATCAATGTCAGCAAGCCGATGGCGGAGGCCGGCATCAAGACGGCGGCCGATCTCGGCAAGCTGAAGGGCAAGAAGATCGGCGTCAGCGGCACCGGCAGCATCAACCAGTACGTCTTCTCGCTGGCGCTGCAGAAGGTCGGGCTCGATCCGCGCAAGGACGTCACCTGGGTGCTCAACGTGCCGCAGCCCGACCTGATGAAGATGCTGGGCCAGAACCAGGTGGACGCGACCGACCTCGCCTATCAGTTTGGCTTCTTCGCCGAGAAGAACGGCTGGGGTCCGATGATCGCCACGGGCGACAAGATCGATCCGGATGGTCCGATCGGCGTCTACGCCACCCGCCAGGCCTTGCTGCGCGAGAAGCGCGACGTGCTGGTCCGCTTTGCCATGGCCTATCTGCAGGGCGCCAAGGAGTTCAACGCCGCCGCCGCGGCGCCCGACCAGCATCCCGAGATCGTCGACATCCTGGCCCGCACCACGGCGCTGCAGAAGCCTGAGACCGTCAAGGCGATCGCGCCCAACTGGTCCTACACCAACGAGGACGGCGTACCGAACGTCGCCTCGATCATGAAGATGCAGGACTACTGGGCCGACTATTACGACTTCGTCGAGAAGAAGGTCCCGGCCGAGCGGCTGTTCGATCTCTCCATCGCCAAGGAGGCCGTGGCGCGGCTCGAGAAGGAGAAGCCTTTTGGGAAGTGAGGTGTCCGTGCGGGGTCATTCCGGGGCGCGGGCGTAGCCCGCGAACCCGGGATCCATGCCCGGTGTCACACCGCCGCGCGCTGGCATTGACTCACCCCTCATGGTGAGGAGCGCGACGCAGTCGCGCGTCTCGAACCATGCGGCCCCGGAAAATCGCGGTCTAGGGCCGTCCTCGCCCTTCGAGACGCGCCCTTCGGGCGCTCCTCAGGGTGAGGCCGGAGCACGTCGGGTCCAGCCGGATCAATCTGAATGCGAAAGTCTCCCATGCCGTCACGTGCGATCTTCGAGGCCGAGCTGAAGTCTCGCTACAGCGACCTTCTGGACGTGGACTATCCGCGCGTCTCGGATGCCGAGATGGAGCGCCGCGCGACGGCCGTCGCCGGCATGATGGCGGCGCACGGGCTCGATGCCCTGATCGTCGCCGAGGCGATGCGGGCCGGCAGCGCGACCGGCTGGATCACCGGCTGGCCGGTGACGGCGGAGGCCGTGACCGTGATCGTGCCGGGCGTGCCGCGGCGCATGTTCATTCAGCACTACAACCATCTGCCGCTGGCGCGCCGCATCGCCTGGCACACCGAGGTTGCCTGGGGCGAGGGCAGCGCGATCGGCCGCGCCGCCGAGGCGGTCGCGGCGGCGACCAGCGACGCTGCGATCACGGGCCGCGCCACCGTGGGCGTGATCGGCCGTCTGCCGGCGGGCGAGGCGGAGCGGCTCGCCGGACGCTTTCGCGTGGTCGACATGAACCGGGCCTATGCGCAGCTCCGCATGATCAAGTCGGACGAGGAGCTGCGCTGGCTCTCGCTGGCCGCCGGCCTCACCGATCTCGCCGTCATGGCCTTCGCCGAGAACGCGACGGCCGGGACGAGCGAGCGCGATCTGATCGCGCGGGTCCAGGAGAGCTACCTGGCGCTCGGCGGCACCAACTTCATCCATTACGTCCATTCGACCGGCATGGACGCGCCGGACGTCGCGGTGCCGCGGCAGTATCCGTCCGGTCGGGTGCTGCGCACCGGCGACGTGGTGAGCTGCGAGCTGTCGGTCGACTACTGGGGCTGGACGGGCCAGATCCTACGCACCTTCTTCCTCGGCGCCGAGCCGAGCCCGCTCTATCGCGAACTGCACGCCGTCGCCGACGCGGCCATGGACGCCGTGCTGGTGCAGGTGAAGCCCGGCACCCATGCGCGCGAGCTGGTCGAGGCCTCGCGCGGCATCGAGGAGGCCGGCTTCACGGTGATCGACGATCTCGTCCACGGCTACGGCGGCGGCTACCTGCCGCCCGTGCTCGGCACCGCGAGCCGCCCCTCCGCCGGCATCCCGGACCTGACGCTCGCCGCCGGCATGGCGCTCGTCGTCCAGCCCAACGTGACGACCCGCGACGGCACGGCCGGCGTGCAGACCGGCAACCTCGTGCTGGTCATCGAAGACGGCTGGCGCCCGCTGCAGCAGTTTCCGCGCGGCTATCAGGTGCTCTGAAGGACGCCGCCCCGCGTCCGGTCGCGCCCGCATCGACAGCCGCTGTCTCGCCGGCCTATGCTGCGCCGCGGTGTGCGGGCGCCTCGCGTCGCGCGCCACGGCCCGTCGAGGTGAGGCTTGAAGACCAGTCAGTTCCGGGTGCCGATGCCGGCGGCCGCGACCCGCACCGAGCGGCTGCGGCTGAAGCTCGAGGAGGAGATCCTCGCCGGCCGGCTGCGCCCCGGCACCCGTCTCGACGAGGAGGGCATCGCGCGGCGCTTCGGCGTCTCCCGCACGCCGGTGCGCGAGGCCTTCAAGGCGCTCGCCTCCGCCGGCCTCGTCGAGATCCGGCCGCACCAGGGCGCCCATGTCGCGGTGCTCACCCTCAAGGACATCGTCGAGATGCTCGAGCTGATGGGGGTGTTGGAGGGCGCCTGCGCCGAGTTCGCCGCCCGCCGCCACACGGCTGCCGACCGGGCCGCCGTGCTGGCCGCCCGCGAGGCCTGCGAAGCGGCGCGCACGCCGTCCGACTACTACGCCGCCAATGCCCGGCTGCACGAGGCGATCTACGCGGCCGCCCACAACACGTATCTGGCCGGCCAGACCGTGGCGCTGCGCCATCGGTTGGAGCCCTATCGCCGCCAGGTGACGACGCTGCCGGGCCTGATCGAGACCTCGAACCGCGAGCACCGCGCCGTGGTCGAGGCGATCCTGCGGGCCGACGGCGAGGCCGCATCGAGCGCGATGCGGGCCCATGTCGCGACGCTGCGCGACGACATCGCCGCGATGGTCGAGGCGGTGGCCATTCCGGCCTGACCGCGCGCACCCGCGGCCTCCTAAACCCTGCGCAACATCGCCGCACCGCGCCGCCCAATCCTCGGGCAAGGCGCCTCGATGCGCCCTCCAAGGGTCTGAGCAGCCGAGCGAAAATCCGACTGCCCACAGAGGTGCGCCGTGGCGGAAAAAACTGCATGCATCTACGAAGGAATTCCATACAATGGCAGGCAAGACGCTGAAATCTCGCGTCTTCGATCGAAAGGGGGTCTCCGTGAAGCGCTCGATGTCCCGCCGCGGCGTGCTGCGTGCCCTGGGGAGTGCCGGGCTCGCCGCCGGCGTGCTGCCGCTCGCCACCCCGGCGATCTCGCAGGGGCTCACCAAGGTGTCCTTCACCACCTCCTGGATTCCGGAAGGGCCGAACCTGTTCGCCTATGTGGCGCGCGATCGCGGATTCTGGAAAAAGCTCGGCCTCGACGTCAGCGTCGCGCGTGGCTCGGGCTCGGGCGCGGCCGCCCAGGCGGTCGGCGCCGGCACGTTCGACTTCGGCATGGCGGCGACCCCGACCGTCATCGTGCAGGCGGCCAAGAAGCTGCCGATCACCTGCATCGGCCAGATCAACTACGACGCCCTGATGGGCATCGGCGTGCTGGCCGGCTCGCCGATCAAGACGCCGAAGGATCTCGAGGGCAAGAAGCTCGGCGCCAGCGTGTCGTCGGGCGAGTATCCGTTCCTGCCGCTCTATGCCGAGAAGTCCGGCGTCGACTTCTCCAAGATTCAGCTCGTCCAGGTCGACGGCAAGGTGCGCGAGCGCTCGCTGGTCGAGAAGCAGGTCGACGCGGTCGCGGCCTTCGCGACCTCCACGGTGCCGTCGCTCGCCTCGATCGGCACCGACGTGCGCTTCATGCTGTTCGCCGTCGCCGGCCTGCAGTTCTACGGCCAGTCGCTGATCACCCAGCCGAAGCGCGTCGCCGACGATCCGGCGCTGTGCGCCGCCGTCGTCGAGGGCGCGCTCGAGGCGATCAAGTTCACGATGACCAATTTCGACGAGGCCGTGGACATCTTCCTCAAGGCCAACAGCGAGGTGGCGATGTCCTCCTCCGGCAAGGAGTACACCCGCATCGGCCTCGGCCTCACCACCATCACCAATCTGGTGCCGGAGGTGAAGGAGCAGGGCTTCGGTTTCGCCGATCCGGCCAAGGTGAAGACGATGGCGGATCTGGTCGTCAAATACGCGGCCGGCGACGGCGCCGCGGCGCCCGACCTCGACGCGCTGTTCACCAACAAGTTCGTCGGCAAGGTGAAGCTCTCCGCCGCCGAGCTGGCCGCGGCCGAGAAGGCGGCGCAGCCGTTCCGGCGCTATCTTGTCTAGGAGCGCCGCCGTGCTCGCCATGACGCCGCCCGCGGCGCTCCCGCCGCTGGTCTCGGTCGACGGGGTGCAGAAGACGTATCTGGGCCGGCAGGGCGGGGCGATCCAGGCGGTCGCCTCCGCCACGCTCGCGGTGCGCAAGGGCGAGTTCGTCTCGCTGCTCGGCCCGAGCGGCTGCGGCAAGAGCACGCTCCTGATGATGGTGGCCGGCCTCGAGCCGGTCACGGCCGGCTCGATCGCGCTCAACGGCACGCCGGTCACCGGTCCGCGCCGCGACATCGGCATCATCTTCCAGGACGCGACCCTGCTGCCGTGGAAGAGCGCGCTGGAGAACGTGCTGTTTCCGGTGCGCATCCTCAAGCTGCCGGTCGACAAGTACATCGACCGGGCCCGCGAGCTCCTGCGCATGGTCGGGCTGTCCGGCTTCGAGACCAAGAAGCCGGCCGAGCTGTCGGGCGGCATGCGTCAGCGCGTCGCGATCTGCCGGGCGCTGGTGCACGACCCCGACATCCTGCTGATGGACGAGCCGTTCAGCGCGCTCGACGCGATCACGCGCGACCAGATGAACGTGGCGCTGTCGGAGATCCTCGAGACCTACCACAAGACCGTGATCTTCGTGACGCACTCGATCCGCGAGGCGGCCTTCCTGTCCGACCGCGTGCTGGTGATGGGCGGACGACCCTCGACCATCATCCTCGACATGGAGATGCCGTTCGCCCGTCCGCGGCGCTTCGACATCGAGGAGACGGCGGAGTTCACGGCGGTGTGCCGCACGCTCCGCCTGAGCATCGAGGACGCCCACGCCGACGCCGGCGCCAGCCGCGGCCCCCGCGCCGCCGGCTCGCGCGGCGAGTGAGCGGCGGCGCCGCCGCCGGGGACGAGACGCGCCGACGAGACGCCACGATGCGATGCGGCGCCCTGTCCGCGGCGCGCCAAAAAGACCATCCGAGGAGACCGCCATGGCCAACGCCACCATCGCCACCGAGACCGGCACCAGCCTGAAGGTGCCGACCGCGGGCGTCGCCGGCCGCAGCCTGCGCACCATCGGCCTGCCGCTCGGGCTCGCCCTGGTGGTGCTGACCATCTGGCAGGTCGCCGTCACGGTCGCCGACGTGCCGGCCGTGATCCTGCCGTCGCCGATCGCGATTCTGCGCTACATCGTCTCGCGCTGGGACATCCTGATGATGCACGCGATCCCGACGACGCTCGAATCGGCGGCCGGCTTCGTGCTCGCGACTGTGCTCGGCATCGTGCTCGCCGTGATCATCACCTACTCGACGCTGGCGCGTGACGCGCTCTACCCGAACCTGGTGTTCTTCCAGCTCATCCCCAAGATCGCGCTGGCGCCGCTGTTCATCATCTGGCTCGGGGTCGGCAGCCAGTCGCGCGTCGCCTTCTCGGTGTTCATCGCGTTCTTTCCGATCGTCATCGCGACGGCGGCCGGCTTCATGAACGTCGACCGCAACATGCTGCGGCTGTGCCGCTCGCTCACCGCGACCGAGTGGCAGGTGTTCACCAGGATCCGGTTTCCCTCGGCGCTGCCCTACATCTTCAGCGGCATGAAAATCGCGATGACGCTCGCCATCATCGGCGTGATCATCGGCGAATTCATCACGGCGCAGGCCGGCCTCGGCTACCTGATCATCTTCGCCACCGCCCGGGCCGACACCGAGGTGTCGATGGCGGCGATCGTCGTCCTGTGCGTCGCCGGCCTGCTGCTCTACGGGCTGGTCGCCGCCGGGGAGTGGTTCGCCAACCGCGTCTATTCCACCGAGGCCATGTGAGCGGACGGTGATCTGTCGGGTGATCCCACGAAATCCAGACGGCGCTGCAGGGTCCCCCGCACCGAGCGAGGAGCGGGCAGGGCGGCTCGGTCCGGCGCCGACGAGACGTCAACGGAGAAGAAAATGGACTTGCACCTGAAGGGGAAGAGCGTCCTGATCACGGGCGCCTCGAAGGGGATCGGACTGTCGTCGGCACTCGCGTTCGCGGCGGAGGGGTGCTCGTTGCATCTGTCGGCGCGCTCGGCCGAGCAGCTCGAGGCCAATCGCGACCGCATCGTGAAGGAATTTGGCGTCGAGGTCGCCATCCATCCGGCCGACCTCTCCGACACGGCGGCGATCGAAAAGCTCGCGGCGACCTGCGGCGACGTCGACATCCTGGTCAACAATGCCGGCGACATCCCCTCGGGCGATCTCTTCGCCGTCGATGCGGCGGCGTGGCGGCGCGGCTGGGACCTCAAGGTGTACGGCTACATCGATCTCACCCGCCTGATCTATCCGCGCATGAAGGCGCGCGGCGCCGGCGTCATCGTCAACGACATCGGCAACTCCGGCGAGAACTGGGATGCCAACTACATCGCCGGCGCCTCCGGCAACGCCTCGCTGATGGCCTTCACCCGGGCGCTCGGCGGCGTCAGCCTCGATCACGGCGTGCGGGTGGTCGGAGTCAATCCCGGCCCGGTCGCCACCGACCGCATGATCAAGCTGATGAAGCGTCGCGCCACCGAATGGTACGGCGACGACAGCCGCTGGCAGGAGCTCAACGACAAGTATCCGGGCAAGCGCCCGGCGACGCCCGAGGAGGTCGCCGACCTGATCGTCTTCCTCGCTTCGCCGCGCGCCGCCTACATCACCGGCACGATCGTCACCATCGACGGCGGCATCGCGTCGCGCCGCTCGATCATCTGATCCAGCTCATGAACGAATCTCGGCCGGAGCCGCGTCGATGAAGGACTTCGAGATCCGCAACCGGCATTTCGACCGGTTGATGAGCACGCCCGGCCTGCGCTGGATGGGCCAGAACACCAACCATTATCCGTCGCACCCGGCGGTGCGCCAGGCGCTGGTCGCCTGCATCGAGGGCGAAAGCTATCACGCCTATGCGCCGCCGGCCGGCCTGGAGGAGCTGCGCGATCTCGTCGTGCGCGACCTCGGGCTCGACGGCCTCTCGGCGCTGATCACCGACGGCGCCGTCGAGGGGCTCTATCACGTCTGCCGCACGCTGTGCGGGCCGGGCGATCAGTTCGTCACCACGGACCCGACCTGGGCGTGGCCGATGGCCTTCGCCCGCGCGGCCGGCGCCGAGGTGATCCAGATCCCGATCTACGGCCCCGAGCACGGCTGGCGGCTCGATCCGGAGCGCCTGCGCCGGGTGGTCACGTCGCGCACGAAAATCATCTACATCGTCGACCCGAACAATCCGATCGGCTGCTGCTGCACGGCCGACGAGATCGCCGCCATCGTCGACATCGTCCGCTCGGTCGGCGCCTATCTGATCCACGACTGCACCTACCGGGACTTCGCCTTCGACCATCATCTCGCGGCGAAGCTCTACCCGGAGCGGACCATCACGACGTGGAGCTTCTCCAAGTGGCTCGGCTTCGCCGGGCTGCGCATGGGGGCGCTGGTGACGCATCCGGACGTCGCAGAAAAGCTCGCGGCGGCGCCGCCCAACAATCTCGGCTCCAGCATCCTGGCGCAGCGCGGCGCCATCGCCGGCCTGAAGGTGAAGCACGAGTGGTTTCCGGGCGTCCTGGCGGCGCAACGTGACAGCCAGGCGCGGGTGCGCGACGTCGCGCAGCGCTGCGGCCTGCATCTGCCGGTGTTCCCGTCCAACGGCAACTTCCTGGTCATCGAGGTCGACAAGGCGGGGCTGCGGCCGGAGGCCGTGTGCGTCGCCATGGGCAAGCGCAACATCCAGATCCGGCACGGCGGCTACCACACCAAGACGTTCGGCGACCGCTTCATCAAGGTGAGCGTCAGCGTGCCGGCCGAATGGGTCGACGAATTCTGCGCCGCGCTCCCCGAGGCGGTCGACGAGGCGCGCGGCATGAACGAGACGCCGGCGCTGTTCTGAGGGCGGCGCGGCGGAAGGAGAGGGCGATGGGTTACGTCACGGCCAGCGACGGCGTGAAGCTCTATTACGAGGAGGCGGGCACCGGCACGCCGATCGTGTTCGTGCACGAGTTCGGTGGCGACCACCGGAGCTGGGAGCCGCAGATGCGGTTCTTCGCCCGCCGCTATCGCTGCATCACCTTCGCGGCGCGCGGCTACCCGCCCTCCGACGTGCCGGCCAACGTCGCCGCCTACTCGCAGGCGCGCGCCACCGCCGACATCGCGGATGTGATCACCGGGCTCGGGCTAGGCAAGGCCCACATCGTCGGCCTGTCGATGGGCGGCTTCGCCACAGTGCATTTCGGCCTCGACCACGCCGACAAGGCGCTCTCGCTCGTCATCGCCGGCGCCGGCTACGGTGCCGAGAAGCAGCACGAGACCTACTTCAAGGGCGTCTCCGAGAACGTTGCCAAGAATTTCCTCGAGCAGGGCGCCAAGCAGTTCGCCGAGATCTACGCGCTCGGCGCCTCGCGGGTCCAGTTCCAGAACAAGGACCCGCGCGGCTGGCGCGAGTTCGCCGACTGGCTCGGCCAGCACGACGAGACCGGCGCCGCCAACACGATGCGCGGCGTGCAGGCGCAGCGCCCGTCGCTCTACGACCTCGAGGACCGCCTGCGCGCCATGCCGGTGCCGAGCCTCGTGATCTCGGGCGACGAGGACGACCACTGCCTGCAACCCGCCCTCTACATGAAGCGGGTGATCCCGGCCTGCGGCCTGCTGATCCTGCCGAAGACCGGCCACACCATCAATCTGGAGGAGCCGGCGACGTTCAACGCGGCGCTGGCCGAGTTCTTCGCCATGGTCGAGGCTGGAAAATGGCTGCCGCGCGATCCGCGCGCCAATCCGGCCCAGGTCATGCGAACGGATTGAGATAGAGCGACCATGACGGTGCGACCCGGGACGATCGCCGCGCATGTCGATGCCGAGCGGCTGTGGCGGCGGCACATGGAGCTGGCGCAGCACGGCGCGACGGCGAACGGCGGGGTCGACCGCCAGGCGCTGTCGGCCGAGGAGATCGCGGCGCGCCGCACGCTCGTCGCCTGGGGCGAGGCGATCGGTCTTTCGGCGTCGAACGACGACGCCGGCAATCTCTTCCTGCGGCTCGCCGGGACCGAGCCTGATCTTGCACCTGTGATGATCGGCTCGCACATCGACAGTCAGCCGACCGGCGGCAAGTTCGATGGCGCCTTCGGGGTGCTGGCGGCGCTCGAAAGCGTAGAGGCGATCGTCGCGTCGGGCGCAAGACCGCGCCGGCCGATCGACGTCGTCGCGTGGATGAACGAGGAGGGCTCGCGCTTCGCCCCCGGCATGATGGGCTCGGCCGCCTTCACGGGCGCCCGAAAGCTCGCCGACGTTCTCGCGGTGCGTGACGCCGCCGGCGTCAGCGTCAGTGACGCGCTCGCCGCCGTGCTGGCGGCCGAGCCGCAGCTGCCGCGCCGCCCGCTCGGCACGCCGGTCGCCGCCTTCGTCGAGGCGCATATCGAGCAGGGGCCGATCCTGGAGGCGGAGGCGCGCACGATCGGCGTCGTCACCGGCATCCAGGGCAAGCGCACCTTCCGGGTCACCGTGACGGGCGAGGAGAACCACGCCGGCACGTCGCCGCGCAGCGCCCGGCGCGACGCGCTGGTCTCGGCCGTCGCCATGGTCCAGGCGCTGCAAGACGCGATGTGGGACGAGGCCGACGTGGTGCGCTTCACCATCGGCCGCTTCGAGGTGACGCCGAACGCGCCCTCGGTGGTGCCGGCCCGCGTCGTCTTCTCGATCGACCTGCGCCACCCCGACACGGCGATGCTGCGCGACCTCGGCGATCGCATCCCCGGCCTGTGCGAGGCCGCGGCGGGGCGCTGCACCGTGGATGTGCGGGAGCTCCTGCACGATCCGCCCCTCGAATTCCCGGCGGCGATTCGCGATCGCATCCGCGCCGCCGCCCAAGACCTCGGGATCACCTGGATGGACATTCCGTCCGGGGCCGGGCATGACGCGCGCTATCTGCACTATCATGGCCCGACCGGGATGATCTTCATTCCGTGCAAGGACGGGCTGAGCCACCACGAGGCCGAGAGCGCGACGCGAGACGACATCGCGGCCGGCGCCCGCGTGCTCGCCGAGACGGCGTTCGGGCTTTCGGTCGCGGAGTGACGTGATGCGCCAAGCGAGCCGCGGAGTGACGCGATGCGTCCGGTGATCCATCCCGCCGCCGGCCTGCCGGTCGGCCCGCTCGACGACGGCGTGCCGGCTCGGCATCCCGGCCGGCCGCGGCTCGACGGCCGCTTCGTCACGCTGGTGCCGCTCGACCCGGCCGCGCACGGCGACGACCTCTACGCCGCCTCGCAGGGGCCGGACCGCGAGGCGCTGTGGCTCTATCTCAATGCCGGGCCGTTCCCGGACCGCGCCGCGTTCGACGCGTATCTCGCCAGCGTCGCCGGCCGCGACGAGCCGGTGACGTTGGCCATCGTCGACAACGCCACGGGACGTGCCGTCGGCAAGCTCGCCCTCATGCGGATCAAGCCGGCCCACAAGGTGATCGAGGTCGGCAGCATCCTCTACACGGCGGCACTGTCGCGAAAACCCGGCGGCACCGACGCGATCTATCTGGTCGCCCGACTGGTGTTCGAGACGCTCGGCTATGTGCGCTTCGAATGGAAGTGCAACGCCCTCAACGTGCCGTCGCGGCGCGCCGCGCTGCGCTTCGGCTTCACGTTCGAGGGCGTGTTTCCGCGCCACATGATCCAGAAGGGCCGGGCGCGCGACACCGCCTGGTTCTCCATGCTCGCCTCCGAGTGGCCGGCCCGCAAGGCGGCGCTCGTGGCGTGGCTTTCGCCGGAGAATTTTGGCGCGGACGGCCGCCAGAGGACCACCCTCGGCACGCTGATGGCGGAGGCCATGCGCCGCTTCCCGAGCGACGAACGCGAGCCTGTCGCAGGCAACGCCACCCCGACGGAGGGCGCGCCATGACGGCGGGGCGCGGGACCGCGCTCGTGCGGCCCGGCCCGGCGCTGCGCGCCGCCGGCCGGACCCTGACCGAGACGCTGCGTCGCGAGCTGGAGGAGGCGATCGTCAAGGGCACGCTCGCGCCCGGCGACCGGCTGGAGGAGAACGACATCGCGCAGCGCTACGGCGTCTCGCGCACGCCGGTGCGCGAGGCGTTCCGGCTGCTCGGGGCGGACGGGCTCGTCGAGCTGAAGAGCCGCCAGGGCGTCGTCGTGCGCAAGATCAGCATCGCGACGCTGATCGAGATGTTCCAGGTGATGGCCGAGCTGGAGGGGCTGTGCGCCCGGCTCGCGGCCCGCCGCATCGCGCCGGCGCAGCTCCGTGACTTGGAAGCGATCCACGCCCGCCTGACGGCGGCGGGCCGGGAGAGCGACGTCGAGCGCTTCTACGGCGTCAACCAGGAGTTCCACGAGCTGATCTACGACGCCGCCCGCAACGCCTTCCTGGCCGAGCAGGTGCGCCAGCTGCGCAACCGCGTCGCCCCGTTCCGCCGCCGCGTCACCTACAAGCCGCACCGGTTCGACAAGACGCTGGTCGAGCACGAGGCCGTGCTGGCCGCGATCCGGGCCCACGACGCCGACCGCGCCGACGTGCTGATGCGCGACCACGTCAACCTCCTCGGCGACGACCTCGTCGACTTCGTCGCCGTGTGGGAGTGAGGGGGCGGGGCGGGCGCGGGTTCGCATCCGGGGCCGGGCGCTCGTGGCGGCGCTTGTCTCGACAACAGCCAGAGATCCTCGATCGCGTTCCGCGCAATGTCTGTAATGCTCGCAGTGGTCCTCAATAACGAGATGACGGTTGGGATATGGGGCCACGTGGCCTTTACGACGGTGCCTGTCTGGCGGGGGATGGTGCAGAAGATCGTTAAGATTGTATCGGTTTCTATTTGTCGAACTCGGGCGAAATCGTTAGCGGATTCTTAAGACATTTGGTCGAACCCTCGTCATGAGAGGTGTTCGATGTTCGCCTGTCTCGTCGTGTCGGTTCTCACCGGTGCCGTCCTCGGTATGCGGTACGGCGTCTTGAGCGTCGTTCCGGTGACCCTCGTCGCCTGGATCGGCCTCGTGGCGTTCGCTGTCTCGAACGACCTTCCCATAACGACCCTGGTCGCTTACTGCGTCGGCGTCGCCCTCGCGCTTCAGTCAGGCTACCTGGCAGGCATCACGGCCCAGTATCTCCTGGTCGTGTCACGGGCCCGAACGATGACCAGACCCGACACCACTCGCGTGCCCGCCGCTGAAATTTGAGCGCCGCACACGACTGAAGTGGACCCCGGTTT
>NZ_JBEOMB010000039.1:0-45860 GCF_046000175.1 Rhodoplanes sp. SY1 | reverse complement strand
AGCGGATCACCTCGTCCGGCGTCGGCAGATCGGCCGCGTAGGCGATCCGCACCAAGACCATCTCGGCGGCGGCGATCGGCTTCGGCGCCGCCTCGACCTCGGCGAGTCCCTTCAGCAGCATCTGCCAGGTGCGCGACAGCACCCGCATGGACAGCGCGGTGGCGAGCGCCCGGCCACGGGTGCGCTCCGCCTCCGACAGCGCCCGGTCGTCGGCGACCGACGGCACCACCTTCACGCGGGTGACGAAATGGGTGAGCTCGGCCAGGTCCTCCAGCACCGTCACCGGGTCGGCGCCGCTGTCGTACTGGTCGCGCAGCTCGCCGAGCGCGGCGGCGATGTCGCCCTTCATCAGCGTCTCGAACAGGTCGATGACGCGGCTGCGGTCGGCGAGCCCGAGCATCGCCCGCACGCCAGCCGCCTCGACGATGCCGCCGGCGCCGCCGTTCGCGTGGGCGATCGCCTGGTCGAGCAGCGAGAGCGAATCGCGCACCGAGCCTTCGGCCGCCCGGGCGATCAGGGCGAGCGCCTCCGGCGCGACCGTGACGCCCTCCTTGGCGGCGATGTTGCCGAGATGGGTGCCGAGAAGCTCGGCGTCGAGCCGGCGCAGGTCGAAGCGCTGGCAGCGCGACAGCACCGTGATCGGGACTTTTCGGATCTCGGTCGTCGCGAACACGAATTTCGCGTGCGGGGGGGGCTCCTCGAGCGTCTTCAGCACGGCGTTGAACGCCGGCGTCGACAGCATGTGGACCTCGTCGAGGATGTAGACCTTGTAGCGGGCCGACACCGGCGCGTAGCGGATCGCGTCGTTGATCTGGCGGATGTCGTCGACGCCGTTGTGCGAGGCCGCGTCCATCTCGATCACGTCGAAATGCCGGCTCTCCATGATGGCGGCGCAATGCACGCCGAGCACCGGCATGTGGATGGTCGGCCCGGTGATCGAGCCGTCCGGCAGCGCGTAGTTCAGGGCGCGGGCGAGGATGCGGGCCGTGGTCGTCTTGCCGACCCCGCGCACCCCGGTGAGGATCCAGGCCTGGGGGATGCGGCCGGTCTCGAACGCGTTCGAGATGGTGCGCACCATCGCGTCCTGGCCGATCAGGTCCTCGAACGTGGAGGGGCGGTATTTTCGCGCCAGCACCCGGTAGGCGCCGGCCGGCTCGGCCGCGGCGGGCGCGCTCGCGACGGGCTGGCTCGCAGCGGCGGTCTGGGTGTCGGACGGGGCGGGGAACAGGGCGGGCGTCGCCGGATCGGCCGGCCCGGCGGTCGGCGCAAGCCCGGGTGTCTCGGCGTCGTCCATCGCTCGGCCGGGCCTCGCAGAACCGCAATCTCGAAGGAAATTCAGTGGGAGGCTGACACGCGACCCGAACCGGGGCTCGTTAGGGCTGCTTCCTTCCGGACCTGACCCGGTTGGCGAGTGGCTCGTCCACCGCCAACCTCCCGCCCCCTATATCGCGGGGACCGCGGCCGATTGCAAGCCTCCGATTGAAGGCGATTCGACGCCCCGCGTGGTAGGGTTCCGAGCGACCGATTCCCGCCGTGCGAGCCCTGCCGAGTCCCGTCACCATGCCCGAAAGCACCGCCTGGACGCTGCACCCGCAGCTCGCCAAGGACACGATCAATATCGGCGACTTGCCGCTGAGCCGGGTGCTGGTCATCCAGGACGCCAACTACCCCTGGCTCCTGCTGGTGCCGCGCCGCGCCGGGGTCGCCGAGATCATCGATCTCGACGAGGTCGAGCAGGCCCAGCTGATGACCGAGATCGCCCGCGTCGGCCGCGCCCTCAAGGCGGTCACGGAATGCGACAAGCTCAACATCGCGGCGCTCGGCAACGTGGTGCCGCAGCTCCATGTCCATGTCATCGCCCGCCGGACCAGCGACGCCGCCTGGCCTCGGCCGGTGTGGGGGGCGGTCGCCCCGGTGGCGCACGACCCGCGCGAGGTCGAGGCGTTCATCCGCGCCTTGCGGAAGCGGATTTGGCTTGCGTCCGACGAGGCCCCCCGCTTTTAGTGCCGCCATGCTGACCCCCCCAGATCCCGACGACCGGCCCCGACTCGGCTACACCGGCAGCCTTCTCGACCGCGATCCCGCCGTCCGCCATCACCCGGAGCGCCTCGCCGCCTACACGGCCGATCCGGCCGCCCGCACCTATGTGACGGCCGGCGAGATGGTGGTGATGCGGCGCGGCGACCCGCTCGCCGACCCGCTGTTCACGCTCGCCGAGGCGGCGACGCTCGGCAGCGTGCGCGAGACCGTGTGGCTCGGCCACGATCGCGGCGTCGGCCGCTTCGGCGTCGGGCTCGACCCCGCCCTCGGCCCGGTGCTGGCGGAGCGTCCCGACCTCCTGGTGACCGACCTGCGCTCGATCGCCGTGCAGGGGCTGGTGGCGGCCGAGCACCTGCCGCCGCTCGCCGAGGCCAAGGCGCTGCTGCTGTGGCACGCCCGGCACCGCTTCTGCTCGGCCTGCGGCCACGCCTCGGCACCCGACCAGGCCGGCTGGCGGCGCAACTGCCCGTCCTGCGGGGCCGAGCACTTCCCCCGCACCGACCCGGTGGTGATCATGTTGGCCGTGGACGGCGAGCGTTGCCTGCTCGGCCGCCAGGCGCGCTTCGCGCCCGGCATGTGGTCGTGCCTCGCCGGCTTCGTCGAGCCGGGCGAGAACATCGAGGAGGCGGTGCGGCGCGAGACCCTGGAGGAGGCCGGCATCCGCTGCGGGCGGGTGCACTACGTCGCCTCGCAGCCGTGGCCGTTCCCGATGTCGCTGATGATCGGCTGCTACGCCGAGGCGCTCGACACCGATCTCGTGATCGACCGCACCGAGCTCGAGGATCTGCGCTGGTTCGCGCGCGACGAGGTCGTCGCGATGCTGGAGCGGCGCCATCCCGACGGGCTGACCGCGCCGCCGCCGATCGCCATCGCCCATTTCATCATGCGGAGCTGGGTCGAGGACGCCACGGGCGGCCTCGGCCGGCCCGCGTCCGCCTGAGCCGCGCCTCGCCGAGCCGCGGCAGCTGCCCGGCGCCGCAGGGACACCGCCCGCATGGACGCCATCGACCGAAAGATCCTCGCGCTGCTGCAAGAGGACGCCTCGCTCTCCGTGCAGGAGGTCGGCAACCGGGTCGGCCTCTCCTCGACGCCGTGCTGGAAGCGCATCCAGAAGCTGGAGGCGGCCGGCGTCATCGCCCGGCGCGTCGCCATCGTCGACCCCGACAAGGTCGGGCTCGGCGTCACGGTGTTCGTCTCGGTCGAGACGGCCGACCACTCGCAGGAGTGGCTCGACCGCTTCGCCCAGACGGTCGGCGCGATGCCGCAGGTGATGGAGTTCTACCGGATGGCCGGCGACGTCGACTACATGCTCCGCGTCGTCGTCGCCGACATGCACGCCTACGACCGCTTCTACAAGCAGCTCATCGCCACGGTGCCGCTCAAGAACGTCACGTCGCGCTTCGCCATGGAGCGGATCAAGTCGACCACGGTGCTGCCGATCGGCGAGGTCGCGCCGCGACGGTGAGGGTGGACGGCCTCCTTCGTTCACCTCTCGCCGGCCGAGGGCTTGCATGCTCGGTCTCGGTCATTCCGGGGCGGCGCGCAGCGTCGAACCCGGAATCCAGCCGAGAATGTCGAGTTCGCCGCTGGATTCCGGGTTCGCGCCTTCGGCGCGCCCCGGAATGACGAATACCGCAGAGTCCTCCCTTGGTGGAAGGGTTCCGCTCAGCTCTTCGTCACCTCGTTGCCGAGCCGCGGCTTCATGAAGATCCGGTCCGAGAGCGTCAGTTCGCCCGTGATGACGTGGCCGACCATCGGGGTGTAGGTGTAGGTGGCCTCGCCCCAGACCACCGTGCAGGGCGACGCCGCGGTGGCGCAGGGATCGCGCAGCGCCTGGGGGATCTGCGACGTGACGTCCTCGCCGGGGGCGCGCGCCTCCCAGTTCAGATGCGAGCTCCAGGTGACCTTGGCCTTCTTGGCGGTGTCGATCGTCACGCTCGACACCCGCACCTTCAGGGGCGCGCTGGGGTAGGGTGCGGCGACCGCCTTGGACGCGTTGAGCACGTCGGTGAGGTCGGCGTTGGTCACCGTCTTGGTCCGGGCGACCAGATCGGCGACGGTGCGGGACACCAGCGTCACCTTGCGATCGATGCTGACCGCCGACGTCACCTCGACGCTGCCCAGATAGAGGGTCAGCATCACGGGCAGCAGCAGCGCGAACTCCACGGCAGAGACGCCGTTCTGGTCTTCGGCGAAGGACCGGCACCGGCGGGCGATGGTCGCCCGGAGGCGGGCCACGGAACGGAGCGAGACGGCGTGCGACATGGCGGCCTCAGAACGGCTCGTTGCGGAAGGCGGACGTCGCCACCAGGAGGCGGCTCGTCCCGGACTTCGCGTCGGCGAGGTAGGGCTGGGTGAGCGGCGACAAGATCGGCCACTTGTAGATCAGGCGAACGACCGAGATCTTCCCCGTGGCGCCCGGATTGAAGGTGGTCTGCGGGTTGCCGCTGGAATCGGTCTGGACCGCGGTGCTGATCGCCGAGAAGGTCTCGGCCGTCTGCACGTCGACGAACATCTTGGTCGTGTCGGCGCAGTCGAACAGCGCCACGACGCGGTCGCACACGGCCTTCTTGAAGTCCGCTTCGCTGAAATTCTTCGCTTGCCCGGTCATGATCAGGCGGGACGAATCCGCCGCGACCGTCTCCAGGTTCTGCTGGGCGAAGAAGACCAGCGCCGTCTCCATCGTCATCAGCAGGATCGCGACGAAGGGAAACAGCACGATGCCGAACTCGACGGCGGCGGCGCCGTCCTCGCGGCGGCCGAAGACGCGCAGCCGCGCCGGCACGAGCCGCATCGCGGTCGCGACCGTCCATCGGGCCATGGCCGAACCGAAAACCACCCCGCGTCGTCCGAGCATGGGCGCACCTCTCGCGAACGAGCTATTTTAGGCAAAAGCCTCTTGTGAAACCCTTGCAGCGGACGTCGACGCGCCCGCCCCCGGTGTTAGGAGTTCGTTCACCACGAGGCGGGGTTCGGACCTCGATCGGGCCCGTCCCGTCGCCGAAGGATCAGCGGGGCGTACCGCCCGGCGCGGTTCCGGACTGGGCGCGCTGGTTGCGCACGCCGGTCTGCGTGATCGTCTCGTTGAAGAACTCCGGCGTATCGCCGAGCGTGATGCGGCGGTCGCATTCCGGCGTGCAGCTGTAGGATTCGCGTTGGATGCCGCGATAGACGACCACGGCGTCGGGCGGTCCCTGCACCTGCACGGCTTCGCTCATCAACACCTTCCCGGCGCGGTCGAGCGCGATCAGGTTGGTGATCCCGTAGCCCTTGCCGGTGATCACCAGGATTCCGCCGGACTGCACGGAGACATCGGCGATCAGCGGGTTTCCGACCACGACCGTGGCGACGTTATCAGGAATCCGGACGAGCCTCGCGCGATCGAGCACGACCACCAGCGGGTCGGCGGGGGCGGTCGGCTGGGCGGCCGCCGCGCCGGCGATCAGGCAGAAGGCGAGCCCGGCCAGTGCGGCCCCGAGCCGCCGCGTACAACGCTTCATCGGTCCACTCCAACGCTGCCGAGCCGGCGCCGCGGGGCGGCGCGGCGGGCCTTTCGACCTTGCCGCGGAAGTGGTGAACGAAATCCCAATGTGCCGAATCCCCCGTGACTCAAGAAGAGTCGATTTCATCGGCATTTCCGGCGAATTTTCGCGACTCCCTAAAGGCGCTGTTAACCACGGGCCGAAGGATCGCGCGGAAGGCCGGTTTCTGCGGCCGAATTAACCGACATGCAAGGGCGGCGCGGTAGCGTCTCGCCCATGGCTCGGATCGGCCGGGACACAACGGGACCGCGGGCCAGATCAGACAGCATGCGTGGAAGCAGGAGCAGGACCATGAACATTCTGAAGCGTTTCGTGAAGGACGAGTCGGGCGCCACCGCCATCGAGTACGGCCTCATCGCCGCCGGCATCTCCGTCGCCATCATCACGGTCGTGAACACGCTCGGCACCCAGCTGAAGACGACGTTCTCGAACGTGTCGAGCCAGCTCGGCCAGTAAGCCGACGGCCATCATCGGACGACAGCAGGCCCCGGGTCACCGCCCGGGGCCTTCTGTATTTTTCAGGGGCGCCTGCGCTCCGGCGTTCCTCCTCCCTCACGCCTTCCTTACTCTCCTTCTCCAGAGTGGTTTCCGCTGACGCTGGCCCACACTCCGCTCTTTCCCGCGAAGGCGGGAATCCAGAGCCACACGCCGTGCGGCCCCTGGGTCCCCGCCTTCGCGGGGACGAGCGGACGTCGGGTCCGGTCATGAAGACCGAAAGCCGCTCTAAACCTCCGGTTCTGCTCCGCCCGCGCCATCGCCAGCGCCAACTCCCGCGCCACCATCATCGCCGTCGTCCGCCGCGAGGCGCCGGGCCGTCCTCCCGGCGCCGACGTTATATTTTCAGCTCGGCACCTTCGTTCTCGTGTGCGCCGACGCCCTCCGCATGGTGAACGAGGGGTTCATCCGATCGGCGGCAATTAAGTCACTTATACAGACCAATTTTCTGCATGTGTCTTATCATCCCGCTCAAACGTTCGCGCGATACTGCGTCGTCGCCGCCCAGTCCGGCCAGTTCGTTCAGGAGCTTTTCCATGTCTCTCATCCGTCGCTTCTTCGCCGACCAGTCCGGCGCCACCGCCATCGAGTACGGTTTGATCGCCGCGGGGATCTCGGTCGCCATCATCACGGTCGTCAACACGCTCGGCACCCAGCTGAAGACGACCTTCTCGAACGTGTCGAGCCAGCTCGGCCAGTAAGACACGATCCGACCGGCTGTTCGCGAGGACCTCGGGTCGGCGCCCGGGGTCTTCGCCGTTTCAGGGCTGCAGCGGACGCGAGTCTCGGAAATACGGCGATCACGGTGTCACGAGTTACCCGTGCTTAATCCATGCCATCGTAATCTCCGGCGAAACGCGAGGGAGGCGACGGCCATGTTCGGAACAGTGAAGCGCTTCGTGCGAGACGAGCGCGCCGCCACCTCGATCGAGTATGCGCTGATCGCCGCCGGAATCTCGATCACCATCATCGTCGCCGTGAACTCGGTGGGGACGAGCATGAAGGGGCGATTCGAGGACGTCTCGAGCAAGCTCGCGACCGCGGGGAACTGACGCCATGATCCTCGATGCCGCGCGACTCCTGGTGTTTCCCGCCCTGATGGCGTTCGCCGCATCCAGCGACCTGTTCACGATGACGATCTCGAACCGGGTCGCGATCCTGCTGGCGCTCGGCTTCGGCGCGCTCGCGGTCGCGACCGGCATGCCGCTCGCCGAGATCGGCATGCATGCCGGCGCCGCCGCGCTCACGCTGGTGATCGGCTTCGTCTTCTTCGCGCGCGGCTGGATCGGCGGCGGCGACGCCAAGCTCGCGGCCGCGACGGCGCTGTGGCTCGGCTTCGGCTTCCTCTACGAGTATCTGCTCTACGCCTCGCTGCTCGGGGGCGTGCTGACGCTCGCGCTGCTCGAGTTCCGCAAGTACGCGCTGCCGCAGCGCTTCGCCGAGAGCGCCTGGATCGGGCGCCTGCACCAGCGCGACGGCGGCATTCCCTACGGCATCGCGCTCGCCGCCGCGGCGCTGCTGATCTATCCCTCGACTCCCTGGATGACGACGATCGGGTGACCGCGACACCCGCAGTCTCCCGCACCGGCGAGCGGGAGATCGCCGCCCGACCCCGCGGTCGCACCGCGATCGTGAAACATCTGTTAACAAACTTCGTGAGCCGCTGCGGCACAAGGCGTTCCGTCGCGCGGCGACGTCGCGACCGGGCGCCCGAGACCCGGCGTGACCTCCCGGATACCCCTCATTAACCATGAATTGACCATTGCCTGCTGAAATGACGGCAGGACGGCGCCCGTGCCGTCGCGTCTTCGTGGAAAGTGAAGCGTATGAAAGCCGCGCGTCTGATCGTCCTCGGGATAGCGGTCTCCGCCGGTGGCCTCGCCGCCTTCCTGGCCGGCAGCATCGACCGCGACCCGCCGCCGCCGCCCCCCGCCGCCGCCAAGCTCGACACGGTCGACGTGCTGGTCGCCAAGAGCGACATCGGCATCGGCCAGTCGCTCAAGGACTCCGACATCGGCTGGCAGCCGTGGCCGGCCGGCGGGGTCGGCCCGGCCTTCCTCAAGCGCAGCGAGAACCCCGACGCCGTCGCCCAGTTCGTCGGCGCCGTCGCCCGCACCCCGATCGCCGCCGGCGAGCCGGTGCGCGAGAGCAAGCTGATCCGCGTCAAGGGCTCCGGCTACATGGCCGCGATCCTGCCGGCCGGCATGCGGGCGGTGTCGACCGAGATCTCGCCCGAGACCGGCGCCGGCGGCTTCATCCTGCCGAACGATCGCGTCGACGTGCTGCTGACCCGCCGCGACCGCGAGTCCGAGCGGGCGACCGGCGTCGAGTCGCATGTCAGCGAGACCATCCTGACCGACGTGCGGGTGCTCGCCATCGACCAGATGGTCGAGGACAAGAACGGCCAGAAGGTCGTGGTGGGCCGCACCGCGACGCTGGAGCTGACGCCGCGCCAGGCCGAGACGCTCGCGGTGTCCAAGCAGATGGGATCGATGTCGCTGGCGCTGCGCAGCCTCGCCGACTCCGATCCGACCCGCGACAAGCCCGAGGTGGTCGATCTCGACCGCACCGGCAACCGGGTCAACATGGTCCGCTTCGGCGTGACCTCGACGTCGATCGCGAAGTGAGCGGCGCCGCTGTCGAGCCGCGACGGGAGGGGACGCAGATGTCCATGAGCGCGAGGATGCGGGTCGCCGCGCTGGGAGGCATGCTCGGGGCCGTGCTCGGCCTGGTGCAGCCGTCGCTGGCCGCCGATCCCCGCGGGCTGCCGCCGGTGCGTCCGGCGCCGGCGCCCGTCGTCCTGCCGGATCCCGGCCCGGCCGAGCCCGGCACGATCCCGGTCCAGCTCGGCATCGGCAAGTCGGTGGTGATCGATCTGCCGCGCGAGGTGAAGGACGTCCTGGTCGCCGACCCGGCGGTCGCCAACGCGGTGATCCGCACGTCGCGCCGCGCCTATCTGATCGGCGTCAAGGTCGGCCAGACCAGCATCTACTTCTTCGACGAGAATGGCGCCCAGATCGTCGGCTACGACATCGCGGTGACGCGCGACCTCAACGGCGTGCGCACCAGCCTGCGCCGCATGTTCCCGAACTACGACGTCTCGATCGAGGGCGTCGGCGAGAGCGTGATGCTGACCGGCGCGGTCTCGAGCCCGGGCGAATCCCAGCAGGCCTACGAGCTCGCCGTCCGCCTGGTCGGATCCGAGACCAAGGTGGTCAACGCCATCACCATCAAGGGCCGCGACCAGGTGATGCTGAAGGTGACGGTCGCCGAGGTGCAGCGCGACGTCATCAAGCAACTCGGCATCGATCTCAACGGCACGATCGGCGGCGGCAACACGGTGCTCGATTTCGCCACCAGCAATCCGTTCTCGGCCTACGGGCAGAGCCTGAGCGCCTCCGCGCTGACCGCCAAGTTCGGCAATGTCGAGGCGACCCTCAAGGCGATGGAGCGCGCCGGCGTCATCCGGACGCTCGCCGAGCCGAACCTGAGCGCGATCTCGGGCGAGAGCGCGACCTTCCTGGCCGGTGGCGAGTTCCCGATCCCGGGCGGCCTCACCTGCGACCAGACCGGCCGCAACTGTCAGGTCGCCGTCGAGTTCAAGAAGTTCGGCATCGGCCTCGCCTTCACGCCCATCGTGCTGAGCGAGGGACGGATCAGCCTCAAGGTGATGACCGAGGTGTCGGATCTCTCCAACGAGAACTCGATGACGATGCAGCCGACCATCGGCGGCCCGACCATCACGATCCCGTCGATCCGCACGCGGCGCGCCGAGACCGTCGTCGAGATCCCGTCCGGCGGCATGCTCGCCATGGCCGGAATGATCCAGGAGCAGACGAAGCAGGCGATCAACGGCCTGCCGGGGCTGCTCCAGGTCCCGGTGCTCGGCACCCTGTTCCGCAGCCGCGACTACGTGAACCGCCAGAGCGAGCTGATGATCATGGTCACGCCGTACACGGTCCGGGCGGTCGCGCCGAAGAACCTGTCGCGGCCGGACGACGGATACGCCGACATCTCCGATCCGTCCTCGGTGCTGATGGGGCGGCTGAACCGCATCTACGGGGTCGCCGGCGCCAACAACCCGAACCGGACCTATTTCGGCCGGTACGGCTTCATTCTCGACTGAGCGGCAGGGACCGGACACCATGATGACCCGAGCGGACCCGACCACCCCGATGGGGAGCCGCCGCCGCCCCGCGCGGCGAGCCGAAGCCGCCGCGCCGCCGATCCTGCGCGCCGCCGCGGCGCTACTGCTCGCGACCGCGCTCGGCGGGTGCTTCGGCTCCCGCGACCGCGACGTCACCGCGAGCATTCCGAACGACTACCGGCTGCGTCATCCGATCGCCATCCAGGAGGGCGACCAGACGACGGAGCTGTTCATCGGCGCCAATCGCGGCGGCCTCACGCCCAATCAACGCGCCCAGGTGACCTCCTTCGCCCGGACCTGGTCGCGCGAGGCGACCGGCGGCGTCGTGATCGAGCTGCCGGCCGGGACGCCGAACGAGCGCGCCGCCGCCGACGCGCTGCCCGAGGTGCAGGCGATCCTGCAGGCCGGCGGGTTGCCGCCGAACGCCATCTACGTGCAGCCCTACCATCCGAACGGCCCCAACAAGATCGCCACCATGCGGCTGCGCTATCCGCGCATGGTCGCCGAGGCGGGTCCGTGCGGACTGTGGCCGGACGACATCGGGCCGAACTACGCCAATCCCGGCTACATGAACAACAGGCAGTATCACAACTTCGGGTGCGCGACGCAGCGCAACCTCGCCGCCATGGTGGAGGATCCGCACGACCTCGTCCAACCGCGCGGCGAGACGCCGGTCCCGACCTGGCGTCGCACCGTGGTGCTCGACAAGTACCGCAAGGGCGAGTCCACGGGCGGCACCTATCCGAAGGAAGACCAGGGCAAGATCAGCGACGTCGGCAAATGATCACGTATCAGCAGCAACCCGCAGCGGGCCCCGACACGATCGTCGCCGGCGATCCCGACGACTACATCGCGCCGGTGCCGCGCATCTCCGTGCAGGCGTTCTGCGAGACCGCGGAAACCGCCGCGGCCGTGCAGTCGGCGGCCGGCGACCGGCGGATGATCAAGGCGCATGTCCGCGTCCAGATGGGCGGCATGGCGGCCGCCACCGAGGCGTATCGCAGCTCGCCCACCCCGAACGTGATCATGCTCGAGACCGACACGGGCGGCGAGGAGATCCTCGCCGAGCTCGACGTGCTCGCCGAGGTGTGCGACGCCGCCACCCGGGTGATCGTCATCGGCCATCGCAACGACGTCGGGCTCTATCGCGAGCTGGTCCGGCGGGGCATCAGCGAGTATCTGATCACTCCCGTGAACCCGGTCGACATCGTGCGCGCGGTCTCGACCCTGTTCCACGCGCCGAGCGCCAAGCCGGTCGGCCGCATCGTCGCGGTGGTCGGCGCCAAGGGCGGCGTCGGCGCCTCGACCATCGCCCATAACGTCGCCTGGGCGGTGGCGCGCGATCTCGGCCTCGACGCCGTGATCTCGGATCTCGACCTCGCCTTCGGCACCGCGAGTCTCGACTACAATCAGGACCCGCCACAGGGCATCGCCGACGCCGTCTACTCGCCGGAGCGCGTCGATACCGCCTATGTCGACCGGCTCCTGTCGAAGTGCACGGATCATCTGAGCCTGCTCGCCGCGCCGGCCACCATGGACCGCCTCTGCGACTTCTCGGCCGAGAGCTTCGATCCGGTGATCGACGCGCTGCGCGCCAGCGTGCCCTGCGTCGTGCTCGACGTGCCGCATGTGTGGGCGTCGTGGACGAAGCGCGTGCTGGTCGGCGCCGACGACATCCTGGTGGTGGCGACGCCGGATCTCGCCAGCCTGCGCAACGCCAAGAACATCATCGACCTCCTGAAGGCGGCGCGGCCGAACGACCGGCGGCCGCTCTACTGTCTCAACCAGGTGGGCGTGCCGAAGCGGCCCGAGATCAAGCCGCCGGATTTCGCCAAGGCGCTGGAGGACGATCCCGTCGCGATCATCCCGTTCGAGCCGCAGCTCTTCGGCACGGCCGCCAACAACGGCCAGATGATCGCCGAGGTCGCCGCCTCGCACCGCATCGCCGAGTCGTTCCGGCATCTCGCCCAGCTGGTCACCGGCCGCGCCGAATCGAAGAAGTCCCGCGCCGGCCGCCTGCCGCCGCTGCTCGGAAAGCTGTTCGCCCGCTGAAGACGACCTCCGGAGTGTGAACGTGTTCGGAAGACGGTCCGGCCTGCCGACGGAAGCGAGGGAACCGCCGCGGATGACGCCCGCGCCGGTCGCCCCGCCGCCGCCCGAGCGCAGCGGGCACGGCCCGGCGCCGTTCCCTTCCACGGGCCTGGCCGCCCCGATGGTGCCGCCGCCCCAGACGGTCGGCGGACGGGTGCCGACGCTCGACGACCAGCCGGCGGCCGCACCGCAACGGGTGCCGACCGCGGTCGATTCGCGCCGCTCGGAGTCCTACTACGAGACCAAGGGCACGATCTTCGGGGCGCTGATCGAGGCCATCGACCTCGCCCAGCTGGCCCGCCTCGACGCCGAATCGGCGCGCGAGGAGATCCGCGACATCGTCAACGAGATCATCGCGATCAAGAACATCGTGATGTCGATCGCCGAGCAGGAGGAGCTGCTCGACGACATCTGCAACGACGTGCTCGGCTACGGCCCGCTGGAGCCGCTGCTGGCGCGCGACGACATCGCCGACGTGATGGTGAACGGCGCCGGCACCGTCTACATCGAGGTCGCCGGCAAGATCCAGAGGACCGGCATAAGGTTCCGCGACAACCAGCAGCTCCTCAACATCTGCCAGCGCATCGTCAGCCAGGTCGGCCGGCGCGTCGACGAATCCTCGCCGATCTGCGACGCCCGCCTCCCCGACGGCTCGCGCGTCAACGTCATCGTGCCGCCGCTGTCGATCGACGGGCCGGCGCTGACCATCCGCAAGTTCAAGAAGGACAAGCTGACGCTCGAGCAGCTCGTCCGCTACGGCACGATCTCGCCGGAAGGCGCCGAGATCCTGAAGATCATCGGCCGCTGCCGCGTCAACGCCATCGTGTCGGGCGGCACCGGCTCGGGCAAGACGACGCTGCTCAACTGCCTGACCCGTTACATCGACGACGACGAGCGGGTGATCACCTGCGAGGACGCCGCCGAGCTGCAGCTCCAGCAGCCGCACGTCGTCCGGCTGGAGACGCGACCGCCCAACCTCGAGGGCGAGGGCCAGGTGACGATGCGCGACCTCGTGCGCAACTGCCTGCGCATGCGGCCCGAGCGCATCATCGTCGGCGAGGTGCGCGGACCCGAGGCGTTCGACCTCCTGCAGGCGATGAACACGGGCCACGACGGCTCGATGGGCACGCTGCACGCCAACAATCCCCGCGAGGCGCTGTCGCGTCTCGAATCGATGATCACGATGGGCGGCTTCTCGCTGCCGTCGCGCACCATCCGCGAGATGGTGTGCGCCTCGGTCGACGTCGTCATCCAGGCGGCGCGCCTGCGCGACGGCTCGCGCCGGATCACCCACATCACCGAGGTGATGGGGCTCGAAGGCGACGTGATCATCACCCAGGATCTGTTCGTTTTCGATCTGATGGGCGAGGACGCCAACGGCCGGCTGATCGGGCGCCATCGCTCGACCGGCATCGGGCGTCCGCGGTTCTGGGAGCGGGCGCGCTATTTCGGCGAGGACGTCCGGCTCGCCGCGGCGCTCGACGCGGCGGAGGCCGCGGCCGCCTTGTGAGAGTTCGACCGGCGCGTCGCGCCGGCTCGCGTGTGTCGCGTTGTGTAACGGGCCGTCCCGGCGTCTCCGGCAGGGGAGGGGGGTGGCACGCGGAGTACGATCATGGCCCTGCAGACGATCGCGCTCACGTTCCTGGTGACCATGTCGGTCGGCGGGATCGCCTGGGTGTTCCTGTTCCCGCTCCTCTCCGGCGAGAAGGCCGCCGAGGAGCGCCTGGGCAGCGTGGCGCGCCCCGGACCGGTCCGCAAGGCGCCCACGCGCACGCCGCAACGGGCCCGGCGCGACCAGCTCGAGGACACGCTCAAGGAGATCGAGGAGCGCGGCAAGAAGGCGCGCCGGCCGTCGCTCGCCGTGCGGATCACCCGCGCTGGCCTCGACTGGTCGAAGCGCAAGTTCATCGTCCTGTCGGTCGTCCTCGGTGTGTCGGTGTTCGTCGTCGTCGTGCTGGCCAGCGGTCAGCTCGTGCCGGCGGTCGGGCTCGGCTTCGCGGCCGGCGCCGGCGTGCCGAACTGGTTCCTGTCCTATCTTCGCAAGCGGCGCGAGGCGAAGTTCCTCCAGCATTTCCCGGACGCCGTCGACGTGATCGTGCGCGGCATCAAGGCCGGCCTGCCGCTGTTCGATTCGATGAAGGTGATCGTCGCCGATTCCGAGGAGCCGATCCGCAGCGAGTTCCGCGCCATCATCGAGACGCAGACCATCGGCATGCCGCTCGGCGAGGCGTGCGGCCGGCTCTACGAGCGCATCCCGCTGCCCGAGGCGAACTTCTTCGGCATCGTGATCGGGATCCAGCAGCAGGCCGGCGGCAATCTGTCGGAGGCGCTGGGCAACCTCTCGCGGGTGCTGCGCGATCGCAAGAAGATGAAGGAGAAGATCCAGGCGATGTCGATGGAGGCAAAGGCCTCGGCGTCGATCATCGGCGCGCTGCCGCCGGTCGTGATGCTCACCGTCTACATCACCAGCCCGAACTACATCTCGCTCCTGTGGACGCATCCGACCGGGCACGTGCTGCTCGCCGTCTCGGCATGCTGGATGGCGACCGGCGTGCTGGTGATGAAGAAGATGATCAGCTTCGACTTCTGAGGCGGCCATGCTCACCGACATTCTCCACGACTCCCGCCTGATGATGATGATCTTGGCCGCGATCGCGGCCGGGGCCACGGTCCTCACTCTCGCGATGCCGCTGCTCGCCGGCGACACGCTCTCGAAGCGCATGAACGCGGTGGCGATCGAGCGCGAGAAGATCCGCCAGCGCGAGCGCGAGCGGATCGCCCGCGGCGATCGCGCCAAGCTGCGGGCGAGCCCGAAGCAGTACATGCAGCGGGTGGTCGAGCAGTTCAATCTCACCAAGTGGCTCGGCAAGGAGGAGGCGCGCTCGCTCTTGACCCAGGCCGGCTATCGCGGCTCGGCGCCCTATGTGGGATTCCTGTTCTTCCGCGCCGTCGCGCCGATCGTCATGCTGGCGCTGTCGATCCTCTATGTCTTCTTCGTCCTCGATCTCGACCAGCCGACGACGATCAAGCTCGGCATGTGCATCGCGGCCACCTATTTCGGCATCCAGCTCCCGACCCTGATCCTGAAGAACAAGATCCAGAAGCGTCAGCTCTCGATCCGGCGGGCGTTTCCCGACGCGCTCGATCTCCTGCTGATCTGCGTCGAGTCCGGCATGTCGATCGAGGCGGCGTTGCGCAAGGTCAGCCAGGAGGTCGGCGCCCAGTCGGTCCCGCTCGCCGAGGAGTTCACGCTGACGACCGCCGAGCTGTCCTACCTGCCCGACCGCAAGCAGGCCTACGAGAATCTCGCCAAGCGCACCGCGCTCGACGGCGTCAAGTCGGTCTGCCTGGCGCTGCAGCAGTCGGAACGCTACGGCACGCCGATGGGCCACGCGCTGCGCGTGATGGCGCAGGAGAACCGCGACATGCGCATGGCCGAAGCCGAGAAGAAGGCCGCCGCGCTGCCGCCGAAGCTCACCGTCCCGATGATCGTGTTCTTCCTGCCGGTGCTGTTCGTCGTGATTCTCGGTCCCGCCGCGATCCAGGTGATGTCGATCAAGTGACGGGCGGCCGTCGTTTCACCTCTCCCCGGCGGGGAGAGGGCGACGCGGCGGTTCCGATGGCGACATTGGGTGGCGGGTCGGGCCGATGAATGGGGCCAGGTCAGCGGTTGCCGCTGAAGTCGACCCATGCTCCGCTCATTCCCGCGAAAGCGGTTTCAGTGAGGGGGCAAGCACGCCGGCAGCCCCTCCGCTGTCGTCGCCGGGCTCGACCCGGCGACCCATCTCTCTGCGAGAGAGTGCTTTCAGGCGAAGGTGATGGATGCGCGGGTCGAGCCGCACATGACGTTCTCATGCGTGGAACGCGATGTGTGCATTCCGAAGCGCCTTCGCGGGGACGAGCGGACATCGAGCCCGATCATCACGACCGATGCTGCTCCAGCAGAACGACGCCGCGGGCCGTCACGACTTGCCGCGGGCGGCGATCTGGGGCTGGCGGCCCAGGCGCTTCCAGTCGCCCTTGTCGGCCAGCATCTCGCGCAGATAGGTCACGTTGGCGGCGGCCTCCGACGGCGGCAGGTCGGCCTTGGCGATCTGCTCCGCATCGGCGAAGCGGCCCTGCAGGCCGACCACGAGGGCGAGGTTCTGGCGCACCCGCGGATCGGCGCCGGGAGTCTCGGCGGCGCGCCGCAGCGTCGCCTCCGCGTCGGCGAGGTTCTTGTCGAGCGCGTAGGACAGGCCGAGATTGGACAGGACCGAGGGCTCGTTCGGCGCGATCTTGAGCGCGCTCGTGTAGTAGGCCTGCGCCTGCTTGTGGCGGCCGAGCTGATCCAGCACCGTGCCTTGCGCCGAGAGGATGCGCCAGTCGGGGCGGTCCGGGCTGTGGGCGCGGCCGAGGACGTCGAGCGCCTGCTCGTAGCGTCCGGTGTCGGCGAGCGCACGGCCGAAGGCGCCGAGCAGGGCCTGGTTCTTGGGATTGCGCAGCGACGCCTGCTCCAGCACCGAGGCGGCCTGGGCGCGCTGCTCGGTCGCGGTCAGCGCACGCGCATAGGCGATGGCGTTGGCGGCATTGGAGGGGTCGGCACGGTAGCGGGTTCCGTAGAGCTCGGCCTCGCGTCGCCACTCGGCCTCGCTGCGGGCCTGCGACGCCGGCGCCGCGGCCGTCACGGTGCCGGTGCGGTCGCCCTTGCCGGATGCGCTCAGTACCTCGGCGAGCGTGGTGCCCGTGGTGGAGCAGCCGGCCGCCGAAAGGGCGACGAGCCCGAGGCTCGCGACCGAGACGAGAAGGCGGGATGGACGGGGGAGACGAACGGGTCGGGACACGGCGGACACCTCACTCGTGCCGGCCTCACGGCTCCGGCACGAGATCAGCAATAGACCGTTAACCCTAACGCGCGGTTAAAGTTTTCCCGTCGTGGCGAGATGGCGAGGGCATGGCGGCGCGGTGTCGCGTCGCCGCCACGCCACCGTCACCCTCACGCCGCCGACACGCCGCCGTCACGCACGCACCGGCACGTCGCGGCTTCGGGCCGCGCCGGCTCAGCTCAGCTCAGCGCCACCGAGAAGCCCTTGGCGACGCCGGGCCGCGCCATCATGGTCTCGTACCAGCGCTTCACGTTGGGGAACCGGGCGAGATCGACCTTGTGGCGCTCGTGCCGCCACGCCCAGCCGACGATGGCGAAGTCCGCGATCGAGATTTCGCCGGCGAAGAACGCATGGTCGGCGAGGCGGCGATCCATCACGCCGTAGAGCCGCTCCGTCTCCTTGGAGAAGCGCGCCAGCCCGTAGCGGCGGTCCTGCTCGTTCTCGACCGTGAGGAAGTGGTGCACCTGGCCCGGCATCGGGCCGAAACCACCCATCTGGAACATCAGCCATTCGAGCACCGGCACGCGGGCGCGCAGATCCGCTGGCAGGAACCGGCCGGTCTTCTCGGCCAGGTAGAGCAGGATCGCGCCCGACTCGAAGACGCTGATCGGCGTGCCGCCGGGGCCGTCGGGATCGACGATCGCCGGGATCTTGTTGTTCGGCGAGATCGCCAGGAACGCCGGGTCGAACTGCTGGTCCTTGGTGATGTCGATGGTCTTCACCGTGTAGGGAAGCTCCATCTCCTCCAGCGCGACGCTGATCTTGCGGCCGTTGGGGGTGTTGAAGGCGTAGAAGTCGATGGCCATGCGGAGTCCTCGTGACGCGCGCTCTGCGGCGCGCCTGCCGAGATCGAATAGTCCATGGCCGCGCTGGCGTCCACGCGGGCCGGCCGTGCACCGGCCGGAGGCCGGCGGGCGGGCGGTGTCGGGGCGGCTTCAAAGCGGCCCGGCCGCGTGGTAGCAGCATGGTTCCGCGACAAAGGACGTCTCCAGCATGCAACCGGTATTCGCGACCGACGCCGCCACGGCGATCCCGATCTGGCTGGTCGACGCCGGCACCTGGCCGAACGTGCGGGCGCGACTCGATCCGGCCGCCATCGCATTCGCCGAGGCGACGGGCTTCGAGCCGAAACCCGGCCGGCACGCGCTGCTGCCGGACGCCAAGGGGCGCCTCGCCGCCGTGGTGTTCGGCGTCGATCCTCCGGGCCGCGCCGGGCGCGACCCGTTCCTGCCGGGGCGCCTGCCGGCGCTCCTGCCGCGCGGCACCTACCGGTTCGCCGAGCCTCCAGGCGATGCGCGCCTCGCGGCGCTCGCCTTCGCGCTCGGCGCCTACCGGTTCGGCCGCTACCACCAGGCCACCGATCGCGAGGTCCGGCTCGTGCCGCCCGACGGCGCCGGCGACGATCTCGCCTGCGTCGTCGAGGCCGTCACCATGGCGCGCGACCTGGTCAACACGCCGTCGAACGACATGGGGCCGGCCGAGCTGGAGGCGGTGGCGCGCAAGCTCGCCGAGCGCCACGGCGGCGCGATCCGCACCATCGTCGGCGACGATCTCCTCGCCGCGAACCTGCCGCTGATCCACGCGGTCGGTCGCGCCTCGACCCGGGCACCGCGGCTGATCGACATCGGCTGGGGCGACGCCGACGCCCCCAAGGTGACGCTGGTCGGCAAGGGGGTGTGCTTCGACACCGGCGGTCTCGACATCAAGGGCGAGACCGCGATGCGGCTGATGAAGAAGGACATGGGCGGCGCCGCGACCGTGCTGGCGCTCGCCCACATGATCATGGGGCGCGGCCTGAAGATCAGATTGCGCGTGCTGATCCCGGCCGTCGAGAACGCCATCGACGGCAACGCCTTCCGGCCGCTCGACGTGTATCCGTCGCGCAAGGGCCTGTCGGTCGAGATCGGCAACACCGATGCCGAGGGCCGGCTGGTGCTCGCCGACGCGCTGACGCTCGCCGACGAGGAGGCGCCGGAGCTGCTCGTCGACATGGGCACGCTCACCGGCGCCGCGCGCGTCGCGCTCGGGCCGGACCTGCCGCCCTTCTACACCGACGACGAGGATCTCGCGGCATCGCTCGCGGCCCACGCCGCGGCCGAGCACGACCCGCTGTGGCGAATGCCGCTGTGGCACCCTTATGATCAGATGATCGAGTCGAAGACCGCCGATGTGAACAATGTCGGCACCTCCGGCTTCGCCGGCTCGATCCTGTGCGCCCTGTTCCTGGCCCGCTTCGTGTCCGAGGCGAAGCGCTGGCTGCATCTCGACATCTACGCCTGGACGCCGTCGGCCAAGCCGGGCCGCCCGGAAGGCGGCGAGTGCCAGGCGGCGCGCGCCCTTTATGCGCTGCTCTGCGAGCGGTACGGGTGAGAATGGCGCGCTCGCCCGAGCACCCGCGTGTCCCGGGTGCGGCGCGACGCGCCGCGAACCGGGACCCAGGGGTCGCGACACCCGGCGCGGTCGATCTGCTTGCCGTGGCGCCCGTCGTGTGGCCCCTGGGCCCCGGCTCTACGGCGCATCAGGCCTGCGGCCTGAAGCGCCTTGTCCGGGGCACGAGACCACTGTCTGCGACTTGATCCGATGCCCCTGATCCGATGCCCATGACTCTCGACCCTCGTCTCACGCCCGCCCGGCCCGATCTCGCGGCGTCTCGTATGAAAGGCCGGGTCGAGGCCGAGCGCTTCGTCGACGGCGTGCCGCGCGTCGTGATCACGTCGCAGGCGCCGCTGCGCCGGCGGCGCGCGCCGGACGCGCCGCTCGACACCGAGGCGCTGCTCGGCGAGGCCGTGACGGTCTACGAGGCCGACGACGAGGGCTGGTCGTGGGCGCAGCTCGAGGACGGCTATGTCGGCTATCTGCCGAGCGAGGCGCTGGCGCCACCCGGGCCAGCGCCGACGCACCGCGTCGCGGCGCTACGCACCTTCGTGTTCCCGGCCGCCTCGATCAAGACGCCGCCCGTGACGACGCTGTCGCTCGGCGCCCGCGTCGCGGTCGCCCGGGCCGAGGGCGTGTTCGCCGTGCTCGCGACCGGCGGCTTTGTCTACGCGCCGCATCTCGCTGCGCGCGACACGGTGGAGCCTGATTTCGTCGCGGTGGCGGAGAGATTCGTCGGCACGCCGTATCTGTGGGGCGGCAAGACGAGCCTTGGGCTCGACTGCTCCGGCCTCGTCCAGGTGGCGCTCGCCGCCGCCGGCATCTCGGCACCGCGCGACAGCGACATGCAGGAGCGTGCGCTGGGCACGGCGCTGTCCGCCCCGCACGACCTCGCGTCGTGGCGGCGCGGCGACCTCGTCTTCTGGACGGGTCATGTGGCGATCGTGCGCGACGCCGCGACGATCCTGCACGCGAATGCGCATCACATGGCGGTGGCGATCGAGCCGAGCGCCGCCGCGGTCGCCCGCATCGCCGGGACCGGCAGCGCGATCACGAGCGTTCGACGACTTGCCGATCCGCCACCACCCATGTGAGCATCCGAGCGCCGGCGATCGCGCCCGGTTCAGCGTGGAATGATCATGACTCTCGTCGAACTATCCTGGCTCGCCATGGCCGCCTATGCGGTCCACATTCTCGAGGAATACACGTTCGATTGGCGCGACTGGGCGCGCGGCGTGATCGGCCTGCCAGTCGAGTGGACCGACTTCTACGTGACCAATTCGGTCGTGGTCGCGCTCGGCATCGCCCAAGGCATGCTGGCACCGACGCTGCCCTGGGCGCCGCTCACCTACGCGGCACTGATGATCATCAATGCCGTCTTCTTCCACATCCTGCCGTTCGTCACGACCCGCGGCCGATTCTCCCCCGGCCTCGTCACCGCGATTGTGCTGTTCCTGCCGCTCGGCATCGCGATGTTCGCGGCCGCTTCCGGCGAAGGCCGCCTCGACCTGGCAACCTCGATCGGCGCGGTGCTCGGCGGCGCGCTCCTGATGGCGAGCCCGGTGGTGATGCTGAAGCTGAAGGACAAGCCCTACTTCGTCCAGCGGCGTTGACGCAGCGGGTGCCGGATCGGCTCAGCAACTGACCTGATCGCAGCGGCGCACCGAGGCGACCATCTGCTCGAGCGCCTTGCGGCCCGGATGGCCGAGCACCGCGACGCCCTTGATCACCCAGGACGGCGTCGCCTGCAGGCCGAGCGAGTTGCCGAGCCGCACATGCGCCAGCATGGTGTCGGTGGTGGCGTCGTCGTCGGCCGCCTTGGTGATCGCCGGAACCGACATTCCGAGCTCCTTCACGACGGCGAGGGCGCGCGCCCCGTCGATGGTGCCGCGGACGGAGAAGACTCTGCGGTGGAACGCCAGGAACTGCTCCGGCGTGCCGAGCTTGGCGACCGCGAGCTCGATGCGGCCCGCCTGGATCGACGGCACGCCGAGCACCGGGAACGGCACCAGCACCAGCCGCAGCTCCTTGTCGGTCGCGACCAGCATGCCGGCGTCGGCCGCCGCCTTGCGGCAGAACGGGCAGTTGAGGTCGTAGAACTCGGCGAGCGTCACGTCGCCCTTCTTGTTGCCGATCACGACGACGCCGGGCATCTCCTCGATGCGGCTCTCCAGCTCCACCGGAACCTTGTAGTTGACGACCGGCTTGCCGTCCTCGCCGGTGATCGGGAACAGCGATCCGTCCTGTGCGCCGGCCGGGGCGAGCGTCATCGCCGCACCGGCGCCGGCGAGCGCCGCGACGGCGCTCCGTCTCGTCAATCGCATGTGATCAGTCCTCTCCGAGCAGGGCGCCGAGCCGCTGGCGGTTGAGCGCCAGCCATTGCAGCGACAGGAGCAGATAGCCGTTCTCGACCGTGCCGGCGCCGAGCGCCGCGATCGCCGCGTCGATCGGCACGCGGATCGGCCGCGTGTGCTCGATCTCGTCGGTCGCGCCGGCTTGCTCCGGGATCTGCGCGGCATCGACCGAGACCAAAAAGATGTGGGCGTACTCTTCGAGCATGCCGGGCGCCGGCATGAAGCGGAAGATCTCGCGCAGCGCGCGTGGCGCAACGCCGATCTCTTCCAGGCATTCGCGCGCCGCGGCCCCGGCCGGCGCCTCGCCGGCCTCGATGTAGCCGGCCGGGATCTCGACGATGTCGCCGCGTCCGGTGGCGAGATGCGCGGCGAGCCGGAACTGGCGGATCAGCACGATCTCGTCGCGGGCGAGATCGACGGCGACCATGCCGACCGTGCGGCCGATGCGCAGGATGTCGCGCACGAGCGTGGCCGGCGTGCCGCCGTGGTCGATGCCGACCGACCAGCGCTCGAAGCGACGGAAGCCCGGGCCGAGCAGGGTCGGGCTGTCGAGCTGCACCTCGGCCGGCGCGTCGGCGAGGACGGGAGGAGGAGACTGTCGGTTCATGCGCGGGTCTTAGCACAAGTGCGACGAGGGCGAGAGCCCCTGCCGTCGCGACCGAAATCACGTGCGCGTCCGCTTGCTCCGCACATTCCCGCGCAAGCGGGAATCCAGAGCCGCTCGTCCTGTGGCCCCTGGGTCCCCGCCGTCGCGGGGACGAGTGGGAAGCAACACACTTACTGCGCCACCACGCCCTCGGGCGCGGTGTCGAGATTGAAGGCCGCGGCGAAGAGGGCGCGCGTGTAGGCGCTCTTCGGGGCGCCGAACACCTCGGCCGCCGGGCCTTCCTCGACCACCTTGCCGTTGCGCATCACCACGAGCCGGCTCGCCAGCGCGGCGACGACGCGCAGGTCGTGGGAGATGAACAGGTAGGTGAGGTTGCGGCGCTTCTGCAAATCGCGCAGCAGGTCGACGATCTGCGACTGGATCAGCATGTCGAGCGCCGAGGTCGGCTCGTCGAGCACCATGAAGCTCGGCTCCAGCACCAGCGCGCGGGCGACCGCGATGCGCTGGCGCTGGCCGCCCGAATACTCGTGCGGATAGCGGAAGCGCGACTGCGGATCGAGCCCGACGTCGCCGAGCGCGCGCACCACGCGCTCCTCGCGCTCGCCCGCCGACAGGCCGGGCTGATGCACCCACAGGCCCTCCTCGATGATGTCGGCGATCGACATGCGCGGCGAGAGCGAGCCGAACGGATCCTGGAAGACGATCTGCATGTCGCGGCGGAACGGCCGCATCGCCTTGAACTTCAACCCCTGCAGCTCGTGACCGAGAAACACGATCGGCCCCTGCGAGGAGATCAGCCGCAGGATGGCGAGGCCGAGCGTCGTCTTTCCCGAGCCGGACTCGCCGACGATGCCGAGCGTCTCGCCCTTGCGCACCGCGATGTCGATGCCGTCGACCGCCTTGATGTGGCCGACCGTGCGCCGCATCAGGCCGCGCTTCACCGGGAACCAGACTTTCAGATCCCGGGTCTCGACGACGATCGGCTGGTCCGGCTGCAGCGGCGCCGGATCGGGCTTGGGCTCGGCGGCGAGGAGCTCGCGCGTGTAGGGATGCGCGGGGGCCGCGAACACGCGCTCGACCGTGCCCTGCTCGACGATCTTGCCGTGCTTCATCACGCAGACGCGGTCGGCGATCTTGCGCACGATGCCGAGGTCGTGGGTGATGAACAGCATCGACATGCCGAGCCGGCGCTGGATGTCCTTCAGGAGCGCGAGGATCTGCGCCTGCACCGTGACGTCGAGCGCGGTCGTCGGCTCGTCGGCGATCAGGAGATCGGGCTCGTTGGCGAGCGCCATGGCGATCATCACGCGCTGGCGCTGGCCGCCGGAGAGCTGGTGCGGGTAGCTGCCGAGCCGGCCCTCCGGGTCCGGAATACCGACCTGCTCGAGCAGCTCGACGATGCGCCGGCGCGCCGCCTCGCCGGCGAGGCCGCGGTGGAGCAGCAGGATCTCGGCGATCTGCTTCTCGATCGTGTGGAGTGGATTGAGCGACGTCATCGGCTCCTGGAACACGATGGCGATGTCGTCGCCGCGCACCTTGCGCATCTCGTCGTCGCTGCGCCCGACCAGCTCCTGGCCCTTGAACGTGATCGTCCCGGACGGATGGCTCGCCGCCGGATAGGGCAGCAGCTTCATCACCGACAACGCCGTGACCGACTTGCCGGAGCCCGACTCGCCGACCAGCGCCAGCGTCTCGCCCTTGGCGAGATCGAACGACACGCGATCGACCGCCAGGATCTGTCGTCCGCCCTGGCGGAACGCGACGGAGAGGTCCTTCACGGAGAGGAGGGGGGTGGTCATGGCGATTCGCCTCTGACGATGCCGATGGTGTGGGGGCCGAGCCGCACGACCGCGATGCCCGCTGCGAACGGGAGGCGACGGTCGTCGCTGACGATGTGCGTGCAGCCGGCGCGGCGCGCGCTGGCGACGTGGATGGCGTCCGGAAGCCGGAGCGATGTCCGGTGCGAGCGCAGCTCGGCCGCGTCGACCAGGATGTCGCGATCGACGGCGACGACGATCAGCTCGTCGCTCGACGTGACGATGTCCTTGTAGCGCCGCACGAGGTCGTCGTCGCCGTCGGCGAGCGGCTTCACCAGGATCTCCGCCAGCGTCAGCTCGCTCGTCACGCCGACGAACTCGCCGCTCTCGATCGCGTCGAGCGTCCACCACGCGTGGTCGGACCGCGCCGTCGCGCTCTCATACGCGGCGATGAAGACGTTGGCGTCGAGGTAGAGGCGTGGCGCGGTCAACGGTGCGACCACTCTTCGCGCAACGCGTCGACATGATCCTCGATCTCCCGGCCGGTCTGGAAGCGCGCACGACGGGCCGCTCGGTGTCGCGAGAAGTGGCCTCCCGCGGTCGCGCCGACGGCAGCCGGGGCGCTCGATTCGGGTGGTGCGTGGAACGTCGCCGCGTCATCCTCGCCGAATCCGCGGGCCGCCCCGGGCGCCGGGGTGCGGGCATGGAGGCGGACGAGAAAATCGGCGTCGATCTCCGGGTGTCCTCGCCGGCGGGCCAGGAGGATGAAGTCCCGCCAATAGGCGGGCGGAATCGAACCGCGCTGCTTCCACGATGCGACGGTCGAGTACGGCACTTCCATGTCGCGACCGAGGTCGGCGTCGGAAGGCCAGAGCGAGAAGATGTCGGCAAGACTATGCATTTCGCATAATATCCTACGCATCTCGGGCAGTCAATTGCGCTTTGCGTAGAGTCACCCGAACGCCTTGCGCGGGTCGAAAGCGTCGCGCACCGCCTCGCCGATGAAGATCAGGAGCGACAGCATCACGGCCACGGTGAAGAAGGCGGTGAGGCCGAGCCAGGGCGCCTGGACGTTGGCCTTGCCCTGCCCGAGCATCTCGCCGAGCGAGGGCGAGCCGGGCGGCAGGCCGAAGCCGAGGAAGTCGAGCGCCGTGAGCGTCATCACCGAGGACGACAGGATGAAGGGCAGGAAGGTGAGCGTCGCCACCATGGCGTTGGGCAGCAGGTGGCGGAACATGATCAGCGTGTTCGACACGCCGAGCGCGCGCGCCGCCTGCACGTATTCGAAATTGCGTCCGCGCAAAAACTCGGCCCGCACCAGGCCGACCAGCGACACCCAGGAGAACAGCAGAAGAATCCCGAGCAGTACGAAGAAGCCCGGCACCAGCACCGACGAGATGATCAGCAGCAGATAGAGCGACGGCACCGAGGTCCAGATCTCGATGAAGCGCTGGAACAGGAGATCCGTCCAGCCGCCGAAATAGCCCTGCACGGCGCCGGCCGCGATGCCGATCGCAGAGGACACGAGGGTGAGGCACAGGCCGAACAGCACCGAGAGGCGGAAGCCGTAGATCAGCCGCGCGGCGACGTCGCGGCCCTGGTCGTCGGTGCCGAGCCAGTTGTATTCGAGGTCGCGGCAGCCGGACAGGCCCTTGCGCTCGACCACGGCCTTGCACTGCGCCTCGGTCAGCATCCAGGTCGGCGGCGAAGGCGCGGGTGTCGGCAGGTCGAGATTGTGGGTGTTGTAGGAGTAGCGGATCGGCGGCCACCAGATGCTGCCGCCCTTCTCGGCGATCTGCTTCTGCAGGAACGGATCGCGGTAGTCGGCGGTCGTCTCGAAGTCCCCGCCGAAGGTCGTCTCCGGATAGGCGACGAGGGCGGGAAAGTACCAGTGCCCGTCGTAGGAGACGAGGAACGGCTTGTCGTTGGCGATCAGCTCGGCGCCGAGCGAGGCGACGAACAGCACCAGGAAGACCCACAGCGAGACGAAGCCGCGCCGGTTCGCCTTGAAGTTCTGCCAGCGCCGCCGGGTGATCGGCGACACCGGGAGCGGCCGGCCTTCGGGCGGCACCGCGAGGCCGGTCGGGGCGATCGCGGAGGTCTCGGGCTCGCGCCCTTGCGCGGCGGCGCGCTCGGCCGGGCGGGGGGCGGTGCGGCTCGACGTGGTCGGGGCGTCCATGTCACACCTCCCGGGTCTCGAAGTCGATGCGCGGATCGACCCAGGTGTAGGTGAGATCGGAGATCAGGTTCACGATCAGGCCGACCAGCGAGAAGATGTAGAGGGTGGCGAACACCACCGGATAGTCGCGGTTGAGCACGCTCTCGAAGCCGAGGAGCCCGAGCCCGTCGAGCGAGAAGATCGTCTCGATAAGCAGCGACCCGGAGAAGAAGGCATGCACGAAGGCGCCCGGGAAGCCGGCGATGATCAGCAGCATGGCGTTGCGGAACACGTGCCCGTAGAGCACCTGCCGCTCCGTGCAGCCCTTCGCGCGCGCCGTGAGGACGTACTGCTTCCGGATCTCGTCCAGGAACGAGTTCTTGGTCAGCAGCGTCATGGTGGCGAAGGCGCCGATGCCCATCGAGAGGATCGGCAGCACGAGGTGCCAGAAGTAGTCGAGGATCTTCTGCCACCACGCGAGGCGGTCCCAGTTGTCCGAGGTCAGGCCACGCAGCGGGAACCAGTCGAAGAACGAGCCGCCGGCGAACAGGATGATCAGCAGGATGGCGAACAGGAAGCCGGGGATCGCGTAGCCGATGATGATGATGCCGGACGTCCACACGTCGAACTGCGAGCCGTCGCGCACCGCCTTGCGGATGCCGAGCGGGATCGAGATCAGATAGGTGAGCAGCAGCATCCAGATGCCGAGCGACATCGAGACGGGCAGCTTCTCCTTGATCAGGTCGATCACCTTGACGTCGCGGAAGTAGCTCTTGCCGAAGTCGAACGTGATGTAGTTCTTCAGCATGATGAGGAACCGCTCCCAGGCCGGCTTGTCGAAGCCGAACTGGCGCTCGAGGTTCTTGATGAACTCGGGGTCGAGCCCCTGGGCGCCGCGGTATTTCGACGAGGTCGCGTCCATGGCGGCGCCGCCCTGCGGCTGGCCGCGGGCGCCGAAGTCGCCGCCCGCCGAGCCCGAGATGCGCGACGTCGCGCCGGTGTCGGAGCCGGAGATCTGGGCGATCACGCGCTCGACCGGGCCGCCGGGCGCGAACTGCACGACGACGAAGGACACCAGCATGATGCCGAGCAGGGTCGGGATCATGAACAGGAGGCGGCGGACGATATAGGCGGTCATGATGTCAAGCTGCGTCGTGCTCTGGTGGCCACGTCCTTCGAGACGCGCCCTCCGGGCGCTCCTCAGGACGAAGGCAGGCGCTGAACTCGAACCTCGTCCTGAGGAGCCCGCGAAGCGGGCGTCTCGAAGGACGTGGCCTCGGCGGACCGGCAGTCATCCCTTCCCCTCGGTCTTCGCCGCCTTGGCGGCGTCGTGCCACCATGTTTCCGGCGCGCCGCGGGCGTAGCGCGGCTTCGTCGGCGGGCGCTCGAACACGTCCCAGAAAGCGAGCCAGTGGGACGCCTTGTACCACTGCGGCACCCAGTAGCGCCCGGCCCTGACGACACGGTCGAGCGCCCGTGCCGCGATCACGAGGTCGGCGCGCGTGTTCGCGGCGATGATCGCCTCGATGAGCTGGTCGATCACCGGATCGGCGATGCCGGCGAGGTTCTGGGATCCCTTGATGGCGGCGGACTGCGACGAGAAGTAGGAGCGCAGCGCGTCGCCCGGCGTGGTCGAGAACGAGAAGCGCTGGATCGTCACGTCGAAATCGAAGGCGTCGACGCGGGCGCGGAACTGCACGGGATCGACCATGCGCAGCGTCGCGTCGATGCCGAGCAGGCCGAGATTCTTGATGTAGAGCATGTGATGCGGCTGGAACGCCGGCTCGTCGAGCAGGAACTCGATCGTCACCGGTGCGCCGTTCGGGTCGACGCGCTTGCCGTTCTTCACCGGATAGCCGGCGTCGGCGAGAAGCTGAGAGGCGCGGCGCAGGAGTGCGCGGTCCTGCCCCGAGCCGTCCGACACGGGCGGCACGAAGGGCTCGGCGAACACCTCGTCCGCCACCTTGCCGCGGAACTTCTCCAGCAGCGCGAGCTCGGCGCCCTCCGGCTTGCCGGTCGCCATCATGTCGGAGTTCTGGAACACCGAATGGGTGCGCTGGTAGGAGCCGTACATCAGCGATGTGTTGGTCCACTCGAAGTCGAAGGCGACGATCAGGGCCTCGCGCAGCTTCGGGTTCTTGAACTTGTCGCGGCGGACGTTGAGGAACCAGCCCTGCGCGCCCGACGGCGTGTCGTCGGGCAGCACGACCTGTCTCACGCGGCCGTCGCGCAGCGCCGGGAAGTCGTAGCGGGTCGCCCAGATGCGCGACGTGAACTCCTCGCGGAACAGGTAGCTCTTGCCGGTGAAGCCCTCGAAAGCGACGTCGCGGTCGCGATAGAACTCGTAGCGCAGCGTGTCGAAATTGTGCTGGCCGACGGCCACGGGCAGCGCCGCGCCCCACCAGGCCGGCACCCGCTCGTAGGCGATGTAGCGGCCGGGCTCGAAGCGGCCCACCTTGTACGGCCCCGCGCCGAGCGGCACGTCGAGCGTCGTCTCGTCGAACGCCCGGTCGGCATAATAGGTGCGCGAGAAGATCGGAAGTGACGCGACGAAGAGCGGCACGTCGCGGGCGCGGCCCGGTGCGAACCGCACCGTCACGAGATCGTCGGCCTCGGCCTCGGCCGTGATCATGTCGCGCAGGAGCTGGCCGATGATCGGGTGGCCCTTGGCCTTGAGGGTCGTCAGCGACCAGGCGACGTCAGCGGCCGTGATCCGCGTGCCGTCATGAAAGCGCGCCTCGGGCCTCAGCACGAACGTGTAGGCGAGGCCGTCGGGTGCGACCCGCACGGCCCGCGCCACGAGGCCGTACAGGGCGTCGGGCTCGTCGCTCGCCCGCGTCATCAGGCTCGCCATGGTCCATTCCATGCCGAGCGCGGCGTCCCCACGAAGAATCCAGCTGTTCAGCGAGTTGAAGGTGAGGAAGTTCTGGTTGAACTGGCGGGTCGAACCGATCAGCGAGAAGGTGCCGCCCTTCGGGGCGTTCGGGTTCACGTAGTCGAAGTGGCGGAAGTCGGCCGGGTATTTCAGATCGCCGAAGGCCGAGAGCCCGTGCGTCTCGAGCGCCTCGACGGCGGCGCTCGCAGCGCGCGGCGCGAGACCGCTCGCGACGGCGAGCGTTGCGGCGGATGTTATCAGGACGTCGCGGCGGGTGGGCCCCCTCCCGCGCGCGGGGAGAGGTGCAGGGAGAAGCCCGTCGCGGCGCGCGGGGCCGCTCACGAACGGCCGCCGGTTTTGGCGGCCTTGGCCGCGTCCCACCACCAGATCGTCGGGAAGGCCGCGGCGCCGTAGGTCGGCATCGTCGCGGGCCGGCCGAAGCGGTCCCAGCGCGCCGTGCGCTGCTTGCCGTAGGTCCATTGCGGCACGACGTAGAAGTTCCACAAGAGCACGCGGTCGAGCGCCTTGGTGGCGGCCTCGAGCTCGGCCCGGTCCTTGGCGAAGATCACCTTCTCGATCAGCGCGTCGACGGCCGGGTTCTTGATGCCGACCGAGTTCTGCGAGCCCGGCTGGTCGGCGGCCGGCGTGCTCCAGAAGCCGCGCTGCTCGTTGCCGGGCGACAGCGACTGGCCCCAGGAGTCGACGATGATGTCGTAGTCGAAGCTGCGCATCCGGTTCTCGTACTGGGCCGGGTCGATGGTGCGCACCGAGACGGTGACGCCGACGCGCTCCAGCGACGGCTGATAGCGCAGCACCAGCCGCTCGAAGGTCTGCGAGGAGAGCAGGAACTCGACCGTCATCGGCTGGCCGGTCTTCACGTCGACCAGCTTGCGGTCGCGCACCTCGTAACCGCCGAGCTTGAACAGCCGCAGCGCCTCGCGCAGATTGGCGCGCACCGCGTCCGGCGAGCCCGCGGTGGGGTTGGTGTAGGGCGTGGTGAACACCTCGGGCGGCACCTTGTCGCGCACCGTCTCCAGGATGGCGAGCTCCTGGCCTTGCGGCAGGCCGGACGACATCAGGTCGGGCATGCCTTCGAAGTAGCTCCCGATCCGCTTGTACTGGCCGAAGAACATCGCCTGGTTCATGTCCTCGAAGTCGAACGCGTAGTTGAACGCGCGGCGGACGTTCGGGTCCTTGAACTTGTCGCGGCGGATGTTGAACGCGAAGGCCTGCATGCCGCCCGAGCTGCGGATCGGGAACTCCTCGCGGATCACCCGGCCGTCCTTCACGGCCGGGAAGTCGTAGGCGGTCGCCCAGTCCTTGGCCGAGTTCTCGGTGCGCCAGTCGACGGCGTCGCCCTTGAAGGCCTCTAGCGCCACCGTGGTGTCGCGGAAATACTCGTAGCGGAGCTCGTCGAAATTGTCGCGGCCGATGCTGACCGGCAGGTCCTTGGCCCAGTGGTCCTTCACCCGCTCCAGCACGATCGTCCGGCCGGGCGAGAACTCCTTGATCCGGTAGGCGCCGCTGCCGAGCGGCACCTCCAGGGTCGTCTGGGTGATGTCGCGCTTGCGGCCCTGGCTGTCGGTGCCCTCCCACCAGTGCTTCGGCAGCACCCGGAGCTGGCCGACGATCTGCGGCAGCTCGCGGTTGCCGGGCTGGTCGAACGTGAAGGTCACGTCGCGCGCGCCGGTCTTCTCGGCCTTGGTCACGTGGCGATAGTAGGCGCCGAACTGCGGGTGGTTCTTGGTGAACGCCTGGAGCGAGAAGATCACGTCGTCGGGCGTCACCGGCGTGCCGTCGTGCCAGCGCGCGTTCGCGCGCAGCCGGTACGTCACCGAGGCGTAGTCGGCCGGATAGGACACGGCCTCGGCGAGCAGCCCGTACTCGGTCGAAACCTCGTCGAGAGCCGGCGACATCAGGGTCTCGTAGACGAAGAACACCGGGCCGGCCAGCGTGCCCTTCACGCCGGAGACGACGACGTTGAAGTTGTCGAAGGTGCCGATGGCGATCTGGCGCACCGTGCCGCCCTTCGGGGCGTTCGGGTTCACGTAGTCGAAGTGCTGGAAGCCGGCCGGGTACTTGAGGTCGCCGAACAGCGACAGCCCGTGCCGCCAGACGGGCTCGGCCGACCCGTCCGCCGCCGTCTGCGCGAGCGCGGCCGGAGCCAGCCCGGCGAGCGGAGCGAGGACAGGGGTCGCCGCGGCGATCGCGGTCGAGCGGAGCAGGTCACGACGAGACAGAGGCCGGGACAGGGGCAAGGACATCTCCCAAGCACGCCGCCCGAGACGTCCTCGGGCGGGCAGACCGACGGTTCTAACCGAATATGTCGGTTTTGGGATGTGCGTCCGCCAGCCGCGGACGGCCGAAACGGGTTAAATGTTGGCAATCTCGGCGGATTGGACGGAGCGCGGCAGCGTCGATCGCTCGCTGTCATTCCGGGGCGGCGCACAGCGCCGAACCCGGAATCCAGCCCAGAATGCCGAGTTCGCCGCTGGATTCAGGGTTCGCGGCTTCGCCGCGCCCCGGAATGACAACTTCCGCAAAGGCCCGTCCAGGTTAACGGTCCAGCGAGCGCGAGCGCCTCACTGCTTGGGCGGCGCGGCCTCGGCCGGGGCGTTGGGCTGGGCGCCCTGGTTGCCGGGCTGCGGCTGGGCCGCCGTCGGCGGCGCCGGCTCCGGCGAGGCGGCGCCCGTGGTCGTCGGCAGCGGCTGCGGGTTGTCGGACTTCGAGTTGAGGAAGGCCAGGAGGTCGGCCCGCTCGCTCGCCTTCGACACGCCGGCGAACGCCATCGCGGTGCCCGGAATCGCCGTCTTGGGGTTCTGGATGAAGGCGTTCAGCTCCTCGATCGTCCACGGGCCGGTCTTCGCCGCCATGGCGGCCGAGTACTTGAAGCCGGGATGCGAGGCGTGCGGCCGGCCGACCACGCCCCACAGATTGGGGCCGACCTTGTTGGCGCCACCCTTGTCGAAGGTGTGGCAGGACTCGCATTTGCGCGCCGCAGACGCGCCACGGTCGATGCTCGCCGACGCGAGCAGCGTGGTGATCGGCGGCTCGGCCGGGGCCTCCGTGGCGGCCTTCGGCGCCGCGGTCTCTCCCGCCACCGCGATGGCGTAACCCGGCTGCTCGGGCTTCTCCGGCGAAAAGATGATCCCGGCCGTGACGTTGAGGGCGACGACGCAGGCGGCGCTGAACAGGAACGCGCCGGCGATCTTGTTGAGTTCGAAGGAATCCATCGCGCACGGGCTCCGGGGGAAAGAGCGTCTACGGCGGGGGTGCCGCACGAGGTTCGAGCCAGACATAGCGGGTTTGCGGCGCGCCTTGCAACACGTATAAGCGCCGCCGAAGGCCGCAGTTCGCGGCTGCGGAACGGCGCCCCGTCGTTCCCGATCCGGCGCCCGTCATGTCCTTGTCCGATACCGTCGTTCTGATCCCGGCCCGGCTCGCCGCGACGAGGCTCCCGAACAAGCCGCTCGCCGACATCGGTGGCGTGCCGATGATCGTCCAGGTGATGCGCCGGTCCGTCGAGGCCGATGTCGGGCCGGTGGTCGTCGCCACTGATTCGGAGGCGATCCACGCCGCCGTCGCGGCCGCCGGCGGGCGTGCGGTGCTGACCCGGGCGGATCATCCGTCGGGCTCCGACCGCATCTTCGAGGCGCTGCAGACGATCGACCCCGAGGGCCGGTTCGAGACGGTCGTCAACGTGCAGGGCGATCTGCCGACGCTCGCGCCCGGCGATGTCGCCACGGCGGTCGTGCCACTCGAAGACCCCTCGGTCGACATCGCGACGCTCGCCGCCGAGATCGTGCGCGACGAGGAGCGCACCAATCCGAACGTCGTCAAGGTGGTCGGCAGCCCGGTCGCTGACCGGCGGTTGCGGGCCCTCTACTTCACCCGGGCGACGGCGCCGTGGGGTGACGGGCCGCTCTATCACCACATCGGGCTCTACGCCTATCGGCGCGCCGCGCTCGCCCGGTTCGTGGCGCTGCCGCCGTCGCCGCTGGAGACGCGCGAGCGGCTGGAGCAGCTGCGCGCCCTGGAGGCTGGCCTGCGCATCGACGTCGCCGTGGTCGCCTCGGTGCCGCTCGGGGTCGACACGCCGGCCGACCTCGACGCCGCCCGCGCGATCCTGGCCGGGCGCGCGCGACACACCCACTGACCGACCGGCCGACACGGCCGTTGACTCGCCCGCCCGCCGGGGCTTTACCCGAGGCCATCATGGACCAGAAGAAGATCGTCTTTCAGGGCGAGCCGGGCGCCAACTCGGACATCGCCTGCCGCGAGGCCTATCCCGACCACACGCCGGTGCCGTGCCCGACCTTCGAGGACGCCTTCACGGCGGTCTCGTCCGGCAAGGCGACGCTCGGCATGATCCCGATCGAGAACTCGGTCGCCGGTCGGGTCGCCGACATCCATCACCTGATGCCGACCTCGCGGCTGCGCATCGTCGCCGAGTGGTTCCTGCCGATCCGCAACCAGCTGATGGCGCCCAAAGGGGCGACCCTCGAAGGTCTGAAGACGGTCGAGAGCCACATCATGGCGCTCGGCCAGTGCCGCCGCTTCCTGCGCAAGCTCGGCGCCACCACCAAGGTCCAGGCCGACACGGCGGGCGCCGCCCGCATCGTCGCCGAGGCCGGCGACAAGACCCGCGCCGCCATCGCGTCGCGCCTCGCCGCCGAGATCTACGGGCTCGACATCCTGGCCGAGAACGTCGAGGACGAGTCGCATTCGACGACGCGCTTCATCGTGCTGTCGAAGGAGCCGGCCGTCGCCGAGCCGAACAACGGGCCGGTGATCACCACCTTCGTGTTCCAGGTGCGCAACATCCCGGCCGCGCTCTACAAGGCGCTCGGCGGCTTCGCCACCAACGGCATCAACATGACCAAGCTCGAGAGCTACATGCTCGAGGGCAATTTCGCCGCGACCCAGTTCTACGCCGACGTCGAGGGCCATCCGGAGGAGCGCGGTCTCAAGCTCGCGCTGGAGGAGCTCGCCTTCTTCTCGCAGCCGAAGACGCTGAAGATCCTCGGCGTCTATCCGGCGCACCCGATCCGCGCTACCTTCGCCAAGCGGTCGCAGCAGGAGCTCGCGACCACCTGAGCGGGGGGCGGGGATGGCTACGGCCGGCGGGAGCGTGCGGAGAGTTCTCCTTCTCAAGGTGACGTTGCCCTCGGCCGATCCGGCCTATGTGCGCTCAGTCGTGCAGGCGACCGCGCCGTTCTACGGGCTGCTCGGCGGCACCTCGATGCGCCTCCTGCGCAACGTCGACGACCCCGCCCAGTTCATCCAGGAGATCGTCTACGACACCCCCGAGGCGCTGGAGATGAGCCGCCAGCGCATCGCGAGCGACCTGCGCATCCAGAGCTTCCTCCAGGCCTGGCGCCAGGTTCTCGGTGGCGCCGTCCAGCTCGAGGTCTGGGAGGACCTCACCGAGGAGGGATGAGCGTTTCTCGAAACGCGAGCCGCGGATGCTGCGTGCCCGGACGCTGCGTGCCCCGGACAAGGCGCGTCAGGCCGCAGGCCTGATGCGCCGCAGAGCCGGGGCCCAGGGGCCGCACGACGGACGACACGAATGGCGTCACGGTAAGCGCCGCGCTTGATCGTCCCTGGGTCCCGGTTCGCGGCGCGATGCGCCGCGCCCGGGACACGAGGCCGAGAGCCGGCGCGCCGCCGCCGTCACCCCGCCGCCAGCACCTCGGCGATTCGCTCCGGGCCGGCGAACAGCAGGCCCGAGTCGAGCCGCTGCGGCCCTTCGGGCGTCTGCCGCACCAGGGTCGGCACACCCTGCGCGCCCACCGCCTGCATCAGCGCGCGGGCGCGAAGAATTCGGTCCGCGTTGAAGGCCTTCAGCGCGTCGGTCGGCGCCGCGACGAGGGCGCTGGCGGCGGCGAAGCCGTGGTCGGCCAGGATGGCGGCCAGCACGGCCGGCGCCGTGATGTCGCGGCCGTCGACATAGCGGGCCGCCTGCAGAGTCGACAGGGCGCCCAGCTCGCGGCGCGGCTCGGTCGACGCCACGGCGGCGAGCGCCAGCGTCGCCGGGCCGGAATCGAAGCGCCGCATGCGGTCGCCCAGCACGGTGTCGCGATAGGCGTCGGTGAACGGCTGGCCGGTGAGCGTCTCGATGCGCTTGTCGTTGGACCAGGCGTAGTCGGCGAAGGCGTCGGTCATCGGCCGGCTGGCGCCGTCGGCGAACAGGCCGGTCGGCAGCAGCGTGATGGCGATGTCCGGCATCGCCGCGAGCCGGTGCAGGGCCGGGGCGGCGCCGTAGCACCAGCCGCACAGCGGGTCGAACAGATAGGTGAACGCACGCGGGGGTCTCGTCACGGGGGCTCCTTCGGGGCGGTGCACGCACCGCCTTGATCGTTCTCGTGTCCGAAAGGGCGTTTCCGGGGGCCGTCTTGCGAGGGCCGTCTTTGTGCAGGGCAGTGTTCTTGGGCACGGTCGGCGGCGCTTCGGCCGCTCCGGACGCGGGCGCGTCCGGCAAAAAGCGAAGCCCGGCGCGAGGAACGCCCTCGGCCGGGCTTCGTGTCGTCGCGCCGCGCGGGCGGCGTGTCGGGTCAGGCGGCCTTCTTCTTCGGCTGGAGAAGGTTGCGCTTGAGCATGCATTCGGCGATCTGCACGGCGTTGAGGGCGGCGCCCTTGCGCAGATTGTCGGAGACGCACCACAGCACGAGGCCGTTCTCCACCGTCGCGTCCTCGCGGATGCGGCTGATGTAGGTGGCGTCCTCGCCGGCCGCCTCGTAGGGCGTCACGTAGCCGCCGGGCTCGCGCTTGTCGATCACCAGGCAGCCCGGCGCGGTCGACAGGATCTGCCGCGCCTCGTCGGGCGTGATCGGCTGCTCGAACTCGATGTTCACGGCCTCGGAGTGGGCGACGAAGACCGGCACGCGCACGCAGGTGGCGGTGAGCTTGATCTTCGGGTCGAGAATCTTCTTGGTCTCGGCCATCATCTTCCACTCTTCCTTCGTGTACCCGTCCTCCATGAACACGTCGATCTGGGGGATCAGGTTGAAGGCGATGCGCTTGGGGAACTTCTTCACCTGCATCTCGTCGAGCGTGAAGACCGATTTGGTCTGCGCGAACAGCTCGTCCATCGCCTCCTTGCCGGCGCCCGATACCGATTGATAGGTCGAGACGACGACGCGCTTGATGGTCGCGCGGTCGTGCAGCGGCTTGAGCGCGACGACGAGCTGCGCGGTCGAGCAGTTCGGGTTGGCGATGATGTTCTTCTTGCGGAAGCCCTCGACCGCGTCGGCGTTCACCTCCGGCACGATCAGCGGCACGTCCGCGTCGTAGCGCCAGGCCGACGAGTTGTCGATCACGACGCAGCCCTGGGCGCCGATCTTGGGCGACCACTCCTTCGACACCGAGCCGCCGGCCGACATCAGGCAGATGTCGACGTCGGAGAAGTCGTAATGCTCCAGGGCTTTCACTTTGAGGGTCGTGTCGCCGTAGGAGACCTCGACGCCCTGGCTGCGCCGGGACGCGATTGCGACCACCTCGTCGGCGGGGAACTGCCGCTCGGCGAGGATCTCCAGCATGGCGCGGCCCACATTGCCCGTGGCGCCGACCACCGCGACCTTGTAACCCATGGCTCGTCTCCGAATCTCGGCCCGTTCGAGGGCCGAAGCGACCGGGTTCTAGGCGAGACTGCGCGGCTGTTCAACACATGGGGCCGGGGCGCTGCCATGCCGGCCTCGGATCCGGCCCCCGCGGCCGGCCCGCCAGGGCCGAAATCACCCGCATTTTTCGAGGCCTCGCCCCGAACTGCAGCAGGGCCGCCACAGGTCGGCGGGAAACGCCGCGGAACCAGCCCGTTAACGCGGTCGTTGCCTTGTCGTGCTACGGGAATCGACGGTAAGACTGACGTTCGCGTTCGACAACGCTCGAGAGGTTCCGATGCGCCCGATGACCTTCGTCGCCTGCGCGGCCGCTGCCGGGCTCGTGGCCGTGCTGTTCTCCGCGCCGGCGGCCGAGGCTCAGACCCGCCGTCAGGCGCGCTCCTACGACATCGTCGCCGACTACAACGGCCGGCCGGCATCGCGGGTCACGGTGCGCAAGCGTTCGTTCCTGGATCCGGGCCGCGAGCCGCTGCCCAACAGCCAGCATTACAGGGACTATGCGTTGTCGCCGTCCTACTCGGTGTTCCCGCACTGGATGGACAACAACGCCTTCCCGGGCTCGTGGTCGCGCGCGCCGCTGCCGGGCCAGTTCGATATCCCTGGCTACTCGCGGTACTGAGGCCGGTTTTTTCCTCTCTCCTCGCGGGAGAGGGTGGCTCGCCGCGGAGCGGCGAGACGGGTGAGGGGGCTCTCCCCTCGCCCTGAAGTCGGTATTCACCGCCAACTCGCAAAAACCTACTCCGAGCGCGCGGCTCGCCCCCCTCACCCGCCCTCGCGTTCCGCGAGGGCACCCTCTCCCGCGAGGGGAGAGGGAAGGGGAGGGGCGCCGCCTCACTTCCCGGCGATGCGGGCCACCTCGGCGATCACCGCCTCGCCCATTTCGCGCGTGCCGACGACCTTGCAGCCCTCCGACGCGATGTCGGCGGTGCGCAGGCCCTTGTCGAGCGTCGCGGCGATCGCCTGCTCGACCATGTCGGCCTCCTTGCCCAGCCCGAACGAGTAGCGCAGCGCCATCGCGAACGACGCCAGCATGGCGATCGGGTTGGCGATGCCCTTGCCCTGGATGTCGGGGGCGGAGCCGTGGACGGGCTCGTACATCGACTTGCGGGTGCCGGTGGCCGGGTCGACGTCGCCGAGCGAGGCGGACGGCAGCATGCCGAGCGAGCCGGTCAGCATCGCGGCGACGTCGGACAGCATGTCGCCGAACAGGTTGTCGGTGACGATGACGTCGAACTGCTTGGGCCAGCGCACCAGCTGCATGCCGCCGGCGTCGGCCAGCACGTGCTCGAGCTCGACGTCCTTGAACTCGCGGGCGTGGAGCGCGGTCATCACCTCGTTCCACAGCACGCCCGACTTCATGACGTTGCGCTTCTCCATCGAGGCGACCTTGTTGCGGCGCTTACGCGCCAGCTCGAAGGCGACACGGCCGATGCGCTCGATCTCGAAGGTGTCGTAGACCTGGGTGTCGATGGCGCGCTTCTGGCCGTTGCCGAGGTCGACGATGGTCTTCGGCTCGCCGAAATAGACGCCGCCGGTGAGCTCGCGCACGATCATGATGTCGAGCCCGTCGACCACCTCGCGCTTGAGCGAGGAGGCGTCGGCGAGCGCCGGGTAGCAGATCGCCGGGCGCAGATTGGCGTAGAGGCCGAGATCCTTGCGCAGCCGCAGCAGGCCGGCCTCGGGCCGCGCCTCGTAAGGCACGCTCGCCCACTTGGGCCCGCCGACCGCGCCGAAGATCACGGCGTCGGCCGCCATCGCCAGCGCCATGGTGGCGTCCGTGATCGCCACGCCGGCGTCGTCGTAGGCGGCGCCGCCGACCAGCCCCTCCTCGGTCTCGAAGGTGCCGAGCCCGTTCTGGTTCATCCACGCGATCAGCCGCTTCACCTCGGCCATCACCTCGATGCCGATGCCGTCGCCGGGAAGCAGGAGAAGCTTGTAGGTCGCCATGATTCGCCTTGTGGGGGGTCTGATGTGCGGGACGGCCCGCCTGTGGCGGCCGTTGCTGGTGTGACGCGGGCCGCGCGTGGCGGCCGTCATGTGTGACGGCGGAGTGCTAATTCGCTGTTCGCCGAATGGCAAGGCGGCCGTGCCGCTCGCCGCCGCTCGTCCCCGCGAAGGCGGGGACCCAGGGGCTAAACGGTCTGCCGCCCCTGGATTGCCGCTTTCGCGGGAATGAGCGGAGTGTTTGGCATCGGCCCAGGGCTGCGGAGCAGACGCTAGATCGTCGGCGCCGGCAGGCCGGCGGCCGCGCAGGCGGCCCGCACCGTGTTGACCAGCAGGAACGCCACCGTCATCAGCCCGACGCCGCCCGGCACCGGCGTGACGGCGCCGGCGACCTGCAACGCCTCGTCGAAGGCGACGTCGCCGACGAGGCGGCCCTTGCCGTCCTGGGTCGGCACCCGGTTGATGCCGACGTCGATCACGGTGGCGCCCGGCTTGATCCAGTCGCCCCGGATGAAGCCCGGCTTGCCGACGGCGGCGACCAGGAGGTCGGCGCGGCGGCACACCGAAGGCAGATCGCGGGTCTGCGAATGGGCGATCGTCACGGTCGCGTTCTCGCGCAACAACAATTGGGCGACGGGCTTGCCGACCAGGTTCGAGCGGCCGACCACCACGGCCTCCAGCCCGGCCAGCGACGCGTGCACGGTCTTGGCCATGTAGAGGCAGCCGAGCGGCGTGCACGGCACCAGGCCGGGCAGGCCGCTCGCCAGGAGGCCGGCGCTGAGCGGATGCAGGCCGTCGACGTCCTTCATCGGGTCGATGGCGAGGATCACGGCATGCGGGTCGATCTGCTTCGGCACCGGGAGCTGGACCAGGATGCCGTGCACGGTGGGATCGGCGTTGAGCTTCGCGACGACCGCGAGCACCTCGTCCTGGGTGGCGGTCGCCGGCAGCCGGTGCTCGAACGAGCGCATGCCGGCCGCGACCGTCTGCTTGCCCTTGCTGCGCACGTAGGCGGCGCTCGCCGGGTCGTCGCCGACCAGCACCACGGCGAGGCCGGGGATGAGCCCGTGCGCGGCCGAGAGGCGCGCCACCTCGGCGGCGACGCCGGCACGGACCGCCTCTGCGGCGGTCTTTCCATCGATGAGGCGAGCGGTCATGAGGAGACTCCGGACAGGCGGGCGAGCGCGGCCGCGAGGGTCGCGGCGTCGCCCGTGAGCTTGATGCGCTTGATGCGGGCGGTGTCGCCGGCGACCAGCGCGACGGCGCGGGTCGGTACCTTCAGCGACTTGGCGAACAGGCCGGTGAGGGCGGCGTTGGCCTCGCCCTCGGTCGGGGCGGCGCGCACCCGGGCCTTCAGCACGGCACGGCCGTCGGCGAGCCGCTCGATCCCGTCGAAGCCGTCGCGCTCGCCGCGCGGGGTCAGCCGCACCGTCACGACCAGGCCGTCGGGTGCCGCGATCCAGGGATGCTCCGCCGAATCGGCCGCAGCCGTCACATCAAGGCCTTGGCGAGATTCGGCAGGATCACCGACTGGATGAAGAAGATCACCAGGATCACGATGACGGGCGAGATGTCGATGCCGCCGAGGTCCGGCATCACGCGCCGGATCGGGCGGAGCACCGGCTCGGTGATTCGGTACAGGAACTCGCCGATGACCGAGACGGCCTGGTTGCGCGTGTTGACCACGTTGAAGGCGATCAGCCAGCTCAGCACCGCCGATGCGATCAGGATGTAGACATAGAGCGTCAGCAGCGTGCTGATGAAACCAAGGAATTCAATCATCTCGCGGGTCTCGTCGGGTGATCGCAATGCGCGTGCGGCGCGCGGACGCGTCGTCCCGGGCCGAGCGACGTGTACCGTTCCGGTCCGACACCGGCAAGGGCCAAGGATGGCGCTGTTTCGCCGCTGGTAAACGGCTCGCCCGAAGGCGCCGTCGCCGCGCTGATTCGGGCGGCGCGACCGAGCCGGGGCGACGCCGCGGGGACGATCGGTGCCGAACCGGCGAGGCATCCGGGCCACGCCGGGCGGACAATTGTCACGATCGCCCGACAATCCTTGACACCGTCCGGACCGGACCCGTAAATGGCGCCACCTGATGGCTCGCCGCCCTTGCGGCCGCGAGCGGCGGGGCCGTAGCTCAGTTGGGAGAGCGCCGCAATCGCACTGCGGAGGTCAGGGGTTCAAATCCCCTCGGCTCCACCATCCCATCCGGTCCGATCCGACGCGCGATCTCGATCCGGCCCATTCGGCGCGGAACGTGCATGGCGTGTATCCGGACGGCCATTGTTCGTCGGTGATCGTGTTCGTCCGTGATGATGCGTCGCTGCGCCGCCGACCCATCGGCCGGCCGCCGCCGCATCCGACCTCCGATCCCTCAACCATTTGGACTGTTGGAAGGAATACCACACATGGCGACTCGCGCCGGGGGCAAGACCCTCACGAAGCTCGTGGCTCCCGAGGCGGCCGTGGCCGCCGCCGAGCCGCGGACGCAGCGCCGCCAGCCCGAGACCGGTCGCTACCTGCTCCAGGTCGACCGTCAGACCAAGCGGTCGTTCCCGACCGTCGAGGCGGCCGAGCAGGCCGGCCGCGTGATCAAGAAGAACTATCCGGTGCTGCAGGTGTCGATCTACGACCCGGTCGACTGCGTCGCCACGCTGATTCAGGCCGAGTGAGCCGCTTCGCCGAACGAACCGTTCGGCGACAACGAGGCGCGGCGCCCCTCGGGGCGCATGCGGGACCGCGCGGAGCGCCGAGCTCCGCGCCGGTGACCGCGTCGGTGCAGCCCGAGACGAGGCGTGGTCCTGGTTCGCGCAGCCGCGGGGCGGGCGCGTCGGCTGCCTCGATGGATGTCCCGCATCGTGGGCGAGATGCGCCCTCGATTCGGTTCGGATGCAGGGCTCCATTTACCAGTTCCCGGTAAGGCTCTCGGAACGCCGTCCGCGAGGGTCCCCACCGTGCGCCGCATTCCGTTCGCCAAGCTCCTCATGATCGTCAGCATCGTGCCGGTTCTGGTGCTGACGCTGTTCGCAGGTCGCCTCACCTACGAGCAGTGGCTGAAATATGCCGCGCTCTCCGAGGCGGACCGCATGCTGCAGCTCGCCGTGTCGGTGACGCGCTACGTCGCCTTCGCGTTCCCGGCGGAGGGGCAGGCCGAGCGCGAATGGCTGCTCGGAAAGAGCGACAAGGCGGCGCTCGACGCGCAACGCCGGTCCACCGACCAGGCCTACAAGGCGCTGCAGGACACGGTCGCCCAGGTGGCCCCGCAGGACGACGTCATCCGCGGCCAGCTCGCGGCGATCGATCGGCGCCTCGGCGCGCAACCGTCGCATCGGGCCCGCATGGACGCGAAATCGGCCGCGATCTCCGACATCCCGGCCTTCCGCGCCCCGCTCGCCGGCATCGGCATCGAGCTGATCGGCCGCACCGCCGTGGTGACCGCCGAGGACGGGCTGTCGCGCCGCATCCTCGGCCTGTTCGCGCTGCTCAAGTACAACAGCGCGAGCCTGGTGTCGCGCAACAACGGCGAGCGCGCGCTGCGCGAGGGCGGTCTGCCCGGGCCGGCCTTCCTCATGTTGACCGAGGCGGTGGCGCATCAGGGCAGCTACGGTCGCCTTCTGGAGGACTACGCGCTGCCCGACGTCGTCGCGCAGTATCGCGAGTTCCAGCGCGCCCACGGCAGCCGTTACGCCGAGCTGCAGTCACTGGCGCTGAAGAACGCCGGTCAGAAAGGCTCGGACGCCGACATCCAGGCCTGGGGCACGGTCAACCAGGTGCTGCTTCCGACGATGACCAAGCTGATCTCGGCGAGCCTCGACGGCAGCGTCGCCGAGGCGGACCGCCGGCTGTCGAACGCATGGTGGAACATCGTCCTCTATTTCGTCCTCACCGTCGGCGCCATCCTGGCGGTCGTGGTGATGAGCCGCGTCGTCCTGCGCACCATCCGGGATCTGATCGGTGGGCTGGCGAGCGCGATGGGGGAGATGCGCGAGGGCCGCTACGACGTCACGGTGCCGAACGTCGATCGGACCGACGAGTTCGGCACCATGGCGCGCTCGATCGAGGTGTTCCGGGTCGCCGCGATCGAGCGGAAGGCCACCGACGACCGCGCCCGCGCCGACCAGGCTGCCCGCCAGGCCCATGTCGACGGCCTGATCGCGGGCTTCCGCTCGCAGGTGCGCGACGTGCTCGCCGCGGTCGGATCGAGCGTGAAGCGGCTGGAGGGCACGGCGGCGTCGCTCGACACCGTGGCGGCCTCCGCGTCCCGCCAGGCCGGCGATGCCGCCCAGGCTTCCGATCAGGCGGCCGCCAACGTCTCGAGCGTCGCCTCGGCGGCCGACGAGCTCGGCTCCTCGGTGGCCGAGATCGGTCGTCAGGTCCACCAGGCGAACAAGGTGGTCGGCGAGGCGACGGCGCTCGCCGCCCGCTCCAACGACCAGGTCGCCACGCTCGCCCAGGCGGCGCATCGCATCGGCGACGTGGTCGGCCTGATCAAGGCGATCGCCGAGCAGACCAACCTCCTGGCCCTCAACGCCACCATCGAGGCGGCGCGCGCCGGCGAGTCCGGCAAGGGCTTCGCCGTGGTCGCCGCCGAGGTGAAGACGCTGGCGAGCCAGACCGGCAAGGCGACCGAGGACATCGCCGCGCAGGTCGCCGGCATCCAGGCCTCGACCGGCGAGGCCGTGGAGGCGATCGGCCGCATCACCGCGACCATGGACGAGATCGCCCGCTTCACCGGCGCGATCGCCGCCACCATCGAGGAGCAGGGCGCCGCCACCAACGAGATCTCGCGCAACGTCACCCAGGCGGCGAGCGGCGCCACCAGCCTCGCCGGCAACATCGCCACCGTCACGGGCGCGATCGGCGAGGCGAGCCGCTCCGCCGGCGAGGTCCTGGGCGCGACCGGCGCGCTCGCCGGCGCCGCCCAGAACCTGCAGGCCTCGGTCGACGACTTCCTCGCCAAGGTGGCGTGAGGCCGACCGGCCGCCAGTCCCTTACAGCCGCCCGAGCAGCATCCACCACAGCACGTCGAGCGGCCACAAGAGCAGGATGGTCAGCGCCGCCAGGATCAGGCAGGCGCGGACCGCCTCGCGCACCGGCAGCGCGCCGATCTGCACCGCGACGGCGAGCGGCGGCGCCTGGTAGGGCAGGAAGATGGTCGAAAAGCCGAGCACCTGGCTCATCGTCACGGTGGCGACCGGCAGGCCGGTCGCGGCGGCGAGCACGGGTGCGATCGGGGTGAGGATCGCCGGCACGCCGACCGCCGTGACCAGCGGCCCGAGCGACGCCGCCACCGCGGCGAGCCCGACATAGCTCGCGATCGCGCTGCCGGCGAGCGGCGCCACCACCACGGTCAGCACCTCGCCGAGCGTCGCGCCGAGCCCGGTATGGCCGACCACGGCGCCGAGCCCGACCACGCCGGCGACGTAGATGATCGGCTCGAACGCGACGCTCTTCATCGGGTTCGGCGGCAGCAGCCCGGTGCCCGGCCACAGGCACACCAGGGCGGCCGCCATGCCGACCCAGGTGGCCGAGATGCCGTGCAGGCTGTCGGTGAGCCACAGGCCGATGGTGGCGACCAGCAGGGCGGTGAGGCGCTTCTCGCCCGTCGTCAGCGGCGGCGGCGGGTCGGCCTCCGGGGCCGGCACCGGCCCGACGTCGCGGAACATGACGACGAGCACGCCGATCAGCAGCATCAGCTTGGCGAGCCCGACCACCGGAAAATGCAGCAGCAGATATTCCGAGAAGGTCGGGACGCCGAGCCCGGTGGTCTCCAGGAGGCCGGCCAGCACGTTGTTCGGCACGTTGGCGGGCAGGATGCCCATCGCCGGAAAGAACGTGCCGTAGAGCCCGGCCAGCATCACGCCGGCGCGGCCGCGCGAGCCTTTCGGCAGGCCGGCGCGCTGGGCGAAGGCGGCGAGCAGCGGCGCCAGCAGGAAGATGCGGCCCATGCCGGACGGCATCAGGAAGGCGAGCGCGGTGCCGAACACGGCGACCCGCGTGATCACGGCCGGGAAGGAGCCGTTGGCGACCGCGGCGAGCTTGGCGCCGAGCCGGTCGGCGAGGCCGGTGTGGCCGAGCGAGGCGCCGATCACCGATCCCGAGAAGACCAGCCAGGCGGCCGGCCCGGTGAAGCCCGACAGCACCACCGGGGCGGGGGCGACCAGGCCGACGACGCAGACGACGAAGAACACGAAGGCGGCGAAATACTCCGGCACCACCCGGGTCGCCCACATCAGCACGGTCGCCAGCACGGCGAAGAAGGCGAGCCAGATGCTGTGGCCACCGGTGGCGTGCTGAACGGCCGCGGCGATCGTCAGCGCGATCACGGCGGCCGCGATGACGCGGGGCGTCCACGTCGCGGTCATCGGCGCACCGCGTCGCACAGGGTGGATGCGATCGGGGCGTCGCCGGGCAGGCGGGGCGGCTGAGCGGACCAGGCAGGCACGGGGGAGAACTCCGGACGGGCCGGAACCCATGCATGTCGCAGGCCAGGGAGGCAAGCGGGAGGCGATCGGCGCCTCCGACGCCGCGGACGGACCCGGCGTGCCGGGTCCGGGCTTTCCGGGACGGGCAGGCTCAGGCGGCCCGGACCGTGTCGAGGAACTTCGTCACCTCGCTGCGGAGCTGATTGCTCTCGATCGCGAGCTGGCCGGCGGCGTTGAGGACCTCGCCGGAGGCCGCGCCGGTCTCCTCGGCGCCGCGGCTCACCTCGACGATGTTCTGGGCGACCCGGCTGGTTCCCGAGGCGGCCTGCTGGACGTTGCGCGAAATCTCCGCCGTTGCCGCACCCTGCTCCTCGACGGCGGCCGCGATGGCGGAGGCGACCTCGGCGATCTGGCCGATGGTGCCGGAGATCTCCTTGATGGCGGCGACCGAATCCTGCGTCGCCGCCTGCATGGCGGAGATCTGCGACGAGATCTCGCCGGTGGCCTTGGCGGTCTGCCCGGCCAGCGCCTTCACCTCGTTGGCGACGACCGCGAAGCCCTTGCCGGC